>CANGXE010000088.1 GCA_947457525.1 Bacteroidota bacterium
AGCAATAGTTATTTCCACTTCGGTTTTTTTTATGGAATCATTCAAAGTTAGCATCACCTCGTTCGTTAATACATTCATATCTATAAAAACGAAGTTTTTTTCTATAACATTTAATCTGGAATAGTCTAAAATATCGTGAATGAGTTTTTCCATTTGGTGAGTGCCATTCACCACATAGTTGATATACTCTTGAGAAGTTTGGTTCAGTGCTTTATGCTGTTCCAAGTCTTTTTTGAGTAGTGTAATAAATCCTGAAATGGTGCGCAGCGGTTCTTTCAAGTCGTGCGACACGATGTAGGAGAACTCTTGCAAATTGTTAAGCGAGGCCTGCAAAGATCGTGTGCGTTCTTCTACAATTTTTTCGAGCGCTTCGTTTTGCTCTTTGATGCGCTGAGCATCTTCAATGCTTTGCTTAAACAAAGTATCTATATAATCCAACAACCAAGTGCTGATTACCGCAGCAGCTATAATTCCCGTGGCAGCAACAAACCAATGTTGCCACACAAAAGATGCCATCTTAGGAATGTGTCTTAGACTTAAATAGATGACAAAAGCATGGGCCAATAACTGTATTTCAAAAAAAAGACCATAGACATAAACTACTTTTTTGTTTCTAAAAAAAGAAATGATGAGAAAGTAAATACCAAACAAGCCAACCAAGTGTAAGTAAATGCGGTAACGCATAGCCGGGTCGCTGTTGATTAAATCATTGCCAATGTTATGTATACCAAGCATGGCCATGCCGGCAAAGGCAAGAATGTGACCAGCTAATTCAATTCGCTTTTGTTTGAACAGAATAAGTGAATGTAGCACCCCGCCAAGACCAATCAAATTGCCCATGAAATAGACAAGACCCATCTTGAAGATAAGTTGACCGATGAGCACTGCGCTTAAATAAATAAACCCGGAAAAAATGATGTAAAGCAAAAAGGAAGCTTTACGTTTTTCAATAGGCAAGTCATGGTCAAATCCGGAAAGAAAGAAATTGGTAATGCTACGCATCATGCTTTAAAAAAAACACTCTAGAGGGCTAGAGTGTTTTAATGTATTTATTGGTCAATGTGTTTCTTTTATTTTTTGCCGAAGTTGGCAAAGTCAAATGACCACGAAGCGTAGTACATGGCTCCGATATTTGGAGCGCCTACAGCTTCAATTCTTTGGCGATTGTAAAGGTTAGATCCACCTATACGAACGGTAGAATAAATTTTATCAATTTCATATGAAATTTGTGCATCAAGCGTATGGAAGCTCGGCACAACTCCGTCTGCAAATGGGCTTTGCCATTCATAAGAAGTTACCCATTTAAAATTGGCGCTAAAGCCTAATCCTTTCCAAACACGATTGCCCGAAACACCAATGTTGAACTTATGGCGCGGAGTGTTAAAACCAGAAAGTACAGTAGCGCCAGAGTTGCTTACTTGGCTATCATCCAAATCTGAGTAAGTATAATTGACGTATGGTGTAATACCTTTGCCTACATAGTAAGAAGCACTTACCGCCACTCCCCAAGATGGCACTACGTTGTCAGAATTCACCCACATTTGTAATGTTTGATAAGTTTCATTTGTATTTAACGAATCATTCAAAATGATATCATCGCTGGCGTTTTGATATTCGGGGCTGTCTTCATCCGCATTAGCATTGCCGCGGTCGGTGCGCACTACACGTTGGAAACCGATAAAGCTACTGTAGCGAGTATAGTAAGCCGATAGGTCGATGTAAAGTTTTTTAGCCACCTCAGCGCGGTAACCGAAGTCAACACCTAGAGCGCGCTCGGGGCGAAGTGGTTTGATTGTTGTAGATTGCAATAAACCAATGTTTGGCTGGTCTCCTATTTGCGGATTGCGATAGTATTCTAAAACCGATTCACGGGTAAATAAATTGTCATAACCGGTGCGATTGCCCACGAGCACAATTCTACCAATATCAAGATACAAGTAGATGTCTTGCAAAGTTGGTGTGCGGAAAGCCGAAGAAACCGAAGCGCGGAAAGTGTGGTCGCTGTTTTTGGCTTTGGCGGTGTACACCAATGAACCCCTTGGCGAAACTTGTGCTTTAAAGTTAGAGTTTTTGTCTACACGCACCGAACCGATGATTTTGAAGTTGTCGTTAAATAGTCGCTTGGTTGCTTGGATATAAGCACCCACTTCGTGTACCCTAAACTTGATGCCCGCAGTATCTTCGAAGATTGTTCCACGTGAATTTGGCAAGTACAAACGATAAGAAGCGCCTGTGATGATTTCCATCCACTTCACAAAATCCCAATTGTATTGTCCTTCTAAGTTAACCATTGACGACTTGTCGAAAAAGCGAGTTCCGGTCAGTGAGTTAGGGTCTTTGATGAGGGCATTGAACGTGTCGCGAAACATTTGTGAGCCAGGCGTGTACCAGGCGTTGTTGGCGTGAGCATTAGCTTGACCGCGAGCATTGGCGATGATGGCTGCCCACTCAGAACTGCCTACACAGTCGGCACAAAATCCGGTCAGTGTATCTAAAACGTCAAAATATTTTTCACTCCATTTGGATACATAGTCTGAAGCAGCAGAGCGAGACAAGTAAGAGCCGGTCAAACCAATGTTATAAGAGTTTCCCGCATCTTCAAATGCACCAAATGCTCGAACGAAAAAGTTTTTACCCTTAAGTTGTATCATCGGTTGATGGAAAGTAAAGTCTTTGATTTGATAACGAGCGGTTGCTTGATAAACCGCAGTTCCATAACCAAATTTGTAGGTACCACTCAACTCCATATCATTTTTAAAGCGATAGTGTAAACTGGTAGAAAATTTCAAACTCTTAGAGTTGTAGTCGGCTAAGTGGCGCTCTAGGTAACCCGGAGCTTTTACATTCAAGATTCCTGGGTTAGCTGCCGGATTGAAGTCTAGCCAAGCATTTAACTTAGTGAAATCATTATGTTCTTCAACAGTAATGTCTGTGCCGGGCCCGTATGGTTCTAGTGCCCGTTCACGCAGAATTGAACTCAAGTTAATGTCTGTACTGATGTCGCCATAATTGTTTAAATCAGGATCGTTCGCTTCCCAGTCGCGCATTTGCACGTATTGTCCGGTGAATTTTATCGCAAAGCGATCTTCTTTACCAAAAGTGTTGGCATAGCGAAACTGTCCGTCAAAATAGGGGCCGGGAATTGTAGTTGCTCCACCTTTTATTTGAAGCGATAAGCCTTTGTGATCATAAGGACTTTTAGTGGTCATAGAAACCACACCTTGCATCGCGTTGGCTCCATAAAGCGCTGAAGCAGCACCTGATACAATCTCCACACTTTCTAAATCTAAATCATTTGCTCCAACTAAGTTACCCACCGGGAAGTTTAGGCCGGGAGCTTCATTATCCACACCATCAATAAACTGTTTAGTTCTCAATGAACGAGTGTCGCTAAAGCCGCGGAGGTTGATCACCTTGAAACCAGCCGAAGAGGTAACCATGTCAATACCTTTGAAGTTACCGATACTTTGGTAGAAATCTCCCGATGCCGCGCTTTTAATTTCACGCGAAGTCATTTTTTCAATTTGTACTGAAGCTGTTTTTATGCTTTCTGCCACACGCGAAGAAGTAACCACCACTTCGCCACCCGGCACAAAGGCAGTTTCTAACGCTACATTAAGAACTGTAGAGTTGCTGATTTGTACATCTTTTGGGTCGTAACCCACATAGGAAACGGTGAGTATCTTTGTTTCGCTTGGTACGTCAATTTTGAATGCTCCCTTTTCATCCGTAGCGGTGCCTATTTGTGTGCCTTTCGCTACGATAGTTGCGCCAATGAGTGGCTCCTTATTGGCGCCATCAGTTATTTTTCCGGTAATTGTTTTTGTTTGAGCAAAAGAGACCGCTGCAATAAAAAGCATGGCAACGAAGAGTAATTGTTTTTTCATGGGTTGGGTTGGTTAATGAAAAATGGAACGATGTCGAAAATAGTAATTAAGTTAAATTATAAAAATTTTAACAGTGGCGGTCAATGCTTTATTTGTTAAGGATTAAAAGCGAGTTGTCTTTGTTCATAGTCAATTGAAGAGTAGACTATTTATTTTTTTTCGGAAAACAGTTGCGGCTTTTTTAGTTTTGTCATCAACTATGGCTATCAAAGTATTAATCACCGGAGGCACTTTCGACAAAGAGTATGATGAGTTGACAGGTAAGCTCTATTTTAAAGAAACGCATCTGCCAGAAATTTTAAAGATGGGGCGAAGCAATTTAGTAGTAGACGTGACTACATTAATGATGATAGACAGCCTAGAAATGACAGATGCTGACCGTCAAGAGATTGTTCGTCAATGTTCGGGTTGTAGTGAAAAAAAAGTAGTGATTACACACGGCACTGACACGATGGAAGTGACCGCGAAGGTGTTGGGCGAAGCCAATCTGGACAAAACCATTGTGCTAACCGGAGCGATGATACCTTACAAGTTTGGTAGTTCGGATGGATTATTTAACATGGGTGCTGCACTGGCTTTCGTACAAACGTTGCCCAAAGGTGTCTATGTGGTCATGAATGGCCGACACTTTTTGTGGAACAATGTGCGCAAAAACAAAGCCACCGGAATATTTGAGGAGAAAGTAGAACTTGGCTAGTATAAATTGTAAACTTTTTTATTTTCGGACGTTAAACTCAATTACTTATGAAAAAAATAGTGGCATTTGTGTTTGTCTTGGCGGTGATTGCCGGGTGTAACAAAGAGAAGATATACAAAGAAAATCTCAACGGCACTTGGAAAGTGTACAAATACCTTTTGCGTAACGTTGACAAAACAAGTTTGTTTAATGCTCAATTTCCAAACTATTACATCACGTTTACTGATGCCGGGCAATACACAGAGTTTTACATCAATCCGGATAGCACATTTGTGACCGGCACCTATTCGTTTGACGATAATGACGAAAAAATCATTTTAGAAAACACTTATCTCGACCCAGTGGATAGCGTAAACAAAACCATCAAAAGAAAATATACCATCTTTAATTTAACTCGCGACCACGTGCAGCTAAGAAACGACACCTCTCAGTTGTATATGGACACCGTATTGCTTTAATTCTTTAATCACACAAAATCACACCGTGAAAAAACTACTATTTTTTGCTTTAGGACTTACGCTGGTTGTAGCATCTTGCAACAAATCTGCATTTCTCAAAAAACTAACCGGCACTTGGAGTGTAGATCGCTACTTGTTTAGCGGACAAGACAGAACCTTATATTTTGATACTACATTTCGTGGCTATCAACTAGACTTAGATGAAAGCAATCGTTATGCGATTAGTTTCAGTGAGTTTTTCTTTACTCCCGGCACCAACATTTTGCCCGATACTTTAGGTTATGACTCGGTAGCGATGAGTTATGTGATTGAATTTGACACTATTCCTTTTGTAGACACCACTATTGTACCACACTTAGAACTCGGCACATGGGATTTGATAAACAGCGATGAAGATTTGCAACTTCGCAACGACAGCACCAATGCAGTAGCGATTTATCGCATTCTTGAATTAAACAAAAGCAGTTTGAAATTGCGTAAAGGCAACGAAGAGATTTACTTCGGAAAATAAATTGAAATACAGCTTCTTGAAGACGCACAATGACCGATGGTTGTTGTGCGTTTTTTTATTTCACCGCCTTCACCTCAAATCCTTTTTGGCGCAGCAAAGCCACCACGCCATCTGCTGCGGGCAAATGCAAAGCACCAATAGCTATGAATGTAGTTTCCTTTTTAACGTGCTTTGCTATTCTGTCGGCCATGCGCACATTGCGCTGAGTGATTAGCGCCTCATAAAAAACCTTCGGCATTTCTGTGGCGTCATTCATAGCTAAAAGGCTGTCCAGATTTTCGGAGAGATAAAACTCGACCAGTTTCAATCCCTCATTATTGTCCTCAAAAACCTCGTGTAAATTTTCGACCAAAAGATCGGCTTGCTCTTGAAAACTAAGTGAGTTCAGTGCTGTCAATTGTTCGGCAGCCGTTTCTAATCCAAAGAGTTTTTTCTTCTGTTTTTTTGCTTCTTGGTGCAGATAAATATCCAAAGCCGGAGCCCCTTTCTCATCTCCGTTGCTCAACCCCATGTTGGTTTGCTGAATGATGGTGGCAATAAACACCGGAGCTACATTATCAAGTAGTTGGAGCGGAACGCCCATTTCCAACTTTACCAAACTATCGAGCAAAGCATAGTCTTCGGGCGTAACCATTTTCTTTAAGCTATAACCTTTGCCCATCATTAATCCGCTAATGAGTTCGGTGGGCATTACGGCTTCCGGATCTAGCTCCATGGCAAAAGCCTTGCATTTTTTCAAGTAAGGTAAGGCCGGTTCACTTTTTTTGATGATTCGGCTATCAGTTGTGTGCATCGTACCGAAGAGGTAAGACGGATTTTTTAACCCATTGCCCGAAATCTCCCATAGCAAGGCATTGTATTGCGCAGAGCAGAACGAAATAACAAACAGAAAGAGAGAAGATAAGAGATATCGCACGATCATAAATTTAAAATCGAAAGTAGTGTATCGCTCGATGCACAAAAATTTCCCCCCTCATTTTCTATAAAATTGTCTATTTCGTGGCAGAATAAAAAACGACAGTGTGATAGTAATAGATGATGTGATAGTGAGTGACGATGTGGTGGAGCAACAGTTTGTGTGTGACCTGAATGCCTGCAAAGGCGAGTGTTGTATAGCCGGTGATTTTGGCGCACCGCTTGAAAAAAGTGAATTGG
>CANGXE010000089.1 GCA_947457525.1 Bacteroidota bacterium
ACAATGATTTGCGCAGAAGCGATGTGGAGGGGGCTATCAAAAAGTATACAAATGCGATTTTAGTTGATCCATCATTTGCAGAAGCGTATATGAAACGCGCTAATGTATACAGCCGAATAATGCGCAGCACAGAAGCTTTGAAAGATTATAATAAAGCTATTCAGCTAAATCCTCAGTCGGTGATCATTTATGATGCTCGAGCTAAAGCGCGTGTGCTTCAGACCGATTATGAAGGGGCGGTGAAAGACATTGATGAAGCATTAAAAATCGAACCAACCAACCAAGATTTATTGGAAGAACGGGCCTATGTGAAGGAGTTAAAAAGTGATTTTGGCAATGCAATGCGTGATTATGACTCTATAATTGCCCAACATCCCAATGACACTTTAGTTTACATAAAACGAGGCAAATTGCATCTACAGCTTAAAAACTATGCACTTGCCACAGCCGATATTCAAAAAGCAATATTACTTGATCCTAACTCGGCTATTGGCTATGATGTTTGGGGTTTGATTCAATATCAAGAGTCAAATTATGAGCAAGCCATTAATTTTTTTACAAAAGCGATTAGTTTGAAACCTAACTTTGCTGTGGCTTATTTTAATCGCAGTATGGCTAAAAAAGCAGCAGAGGATTTGGAAGGAGCATTAAAAGATCTCGACCAAGCTATTGCTATTGATCAGAGCTATACAATGGCTTACTTTAATCGGGCTATCGCAAAAAAGCAGTTGGGTGATTTGAATGGCTCAAAGACAGATTATGATAAAACACTTTTTTTACAAGACGACTTTGCTGATGCATTTCTCAACCGAGGTGTTACGAATAAAATGTTGGGGGAGTATGGTTTAGCATTAAGTGATTTTAAAACTGCCGTTATGTTGAATCCTGAAAACCCCAAAATGCATAATGCCTTGGGTAATATCCGTGTTATGTTTGGGGACTATAACTCTGCTGTTCGTGATTTTGACAAAGCCATTCAACTAGATGTAAATTTTAGCTCTGCCTTTCATAATCGAGGATTGGCAAAAATCCTATTGCACAAAACCGATGAGGGTTGTGAAGATTTGCAAACTGCTCTTCGAATGGGCTATGACAAAGCAAGTGAGCTAATCGCTGGTTTCTGCGAAGACCGTAATTAATGCTGTGCCAACAATTAGCATAATTTAATATTTATTGTTGGACTGGTTTTTTTGCAATAAACGCTAAAATTCACTGGTGGTTTTTAATGAATTAGCACTAAAAAAGGATTTTAAACTAATCAGTTAGTTAGATTTTAGTTTCTTATTCTGTACATAGAGAGATAGATGGGGATATTGAAATTATGTTACAATGAGAATCAATTAGAACTAATCCCTTAATTTTGTGTTCTTTACGGACCATTTTATGCATATCCTTGTTATCCTATTCTTTTTGCTCGGACTTGTTGCCTATGCGTTAACGACCGATTTGTATGTTCCCAAACCTCTTGATCAAACGTTATTTATCCAAAAAGCAAACTTGGATGTACACAAACAATTGATATTAATCAATTTAAACGCTCACAAATCATCATCTTCAAAAATAATGTTGAGTGAAGCTCCACAATTTAGCTTGGGCAATAGTATTCTTATTTATAACAATGATATGAGACAACAGAACTAATATTATGGCAACTACAGACAATAAAGAACCATTAAAACGGTTTTGGAAATTAGTTAATCTCGAAAAAGGAGAAATATTCACTATTTACTTTTATGCTGTTTTAAGCGGTTTGATTTATTTGAGTTTGCCGCTAGGGGTACAAGCAATCATTAATCTACTTTTTGGTGGCCTTGTTTCCACATCTATGGTAGTGCTTGTTTTTGTCGTTGTATTTGGTGTTTTTGCTAATGGATGGCTGCAAATCAAACAAATGAAAGTAAACGAGCGTATTCAACGAAGAATTTTTACTCGTTATAGTTTGCAGTTTGCCTATAAAATTCCGCGCCTAGACTTAATGGCTGTTGATGATTATTATTTACCGGAGTTGGTTAACCGTTTTTTTGATACAGCATCTTTACAAAAAGGGTTTTCAAAAATGTTGATAGAGTTCCCATCAGCAACCGTTCAAATATTTTTTGGGTTACTCCTCCTCTCTTTTTACAACTCTGCTTTTATCTTCTTTGGCATAGGGCTGATAGCTTTAATTGTACTTATTTTTAGATTGACTTACAAACGTGGTATAAGCACATCTTTGGAAGAATCAAATTATAAGTACGAGGTAGGTAATTGGCTAGAAGAGGTAGCTCGTACTATCAAAACATTCAAGTTTATGGGTGTGACAGAGTATCCTTCAAAGAGAGCTGATTCAATGGTTAGTAATTATCTTGATGCTAGAGAAGAACATTTTGAAATTTTAAAAATTCAATATTGGAGTTTTGTATTTTTTAAGGTGATTATTACAGCAGCACTTTTAATTATTGGTTCATTTTTAGTAATTGAACAGCAGATTAATATTGGTCAATTTATTGCAGCGGAAATTGTCATCATTACCCTTTTAAACTCCGTAGAAAAATTGATTAGCAGTTTAGATGTGGTTTATGATATGTTGACTTCACTTGAAAAAGTAAGTAAGCTATTAGAAAAACCGGAGGAAAGACAAGGTACTTTAGATATTGCGGAAAGCATAGAGAAGCATGGTATTAAAATTGAAGCACATAATTTGACTTACAGATTTTCCGGCCACAAAAAGAAGGTTTTATCTGATTTAAATTTTGAAATTCAAGCAGGCGAAAAGGTGTGTATTTTTGGCACACAAGGTTCAGGGAAAACTACTCTACTTAAAGTATTGACCGGTGCATTTCCGAATTACGAAGGGAAACTGTTATTTAATAATTATCCTTTAGGCGATTACGATCTTATTGCTTTGCGCCAACAGATTGGTGTGTATCTAGCTTCTCCAGATTTATTTTCCGGCACACTGCGTGAGAACTTGACTTTAGGCAATGACTCAATAACAACAGACAATATTTTACAAATAGCCGGTGAGGTTGGCTTGTTAAATTATATTCAATCGCTTGGTGAAGGATTGCATTCTTCGATTGATACTATTGGTAAAAATCTGCCTAGAAACACTATAACCAAAATACTATTAGCAAGAGCTTTGCTTACTCAGCCTAGGCTGTTGTTGATAGAGGATTGTTGGAGTTCTTTGGAAATTCAAGAACAAGAACACATCATCGAATATTTAACCCTCAATCAGCCATTCACACTAATCTCCGTTACCAATGATGAAGCTTTTGCTCAAAAATGTGACAGAATTATATTGTTGAGTGAGGGGAAGATTGTTAGTCAAGGTAGCTTTGAGCAAGTTAGACAGACAGTTGAATATAAGCGAGTGTTCAAACGATTAAGTTTGTAATTAACCAATTAAACGATAACACAAACCACATGTGGCTAAATAAAAATATTAAAGAATTAGAAGCAGCAAAGCAACATTATACCTCCTATGGTAAAGCATTTGGTGTCAAAAATGAGCTAAACGTTCTTGTTTGGTTATCCGGGTTGCTTGTTGTGTTTATTCTCATCTTATGTTTGCCATGGACGCAAAATATTCAGGCAAAAGGATTGATAACCACACGTTCACCACAAGAACGTCCACAAGAATTGAATACAGTTATTGCAGGTAGAATTGAGAAATGGTATGTGCGCGAGGGAGATTTGGTTAAAAAAGGAGATACCATTATTAAAATAACAGAGGTAAAAGAAAATTATCTTGATCCAAATTTATTGGCAAGAACAGAAGAGCAAATTAGGGCTAAAGAAGGAACGGTTGACTTCTATAGAGATAAAGTAACTGCCATTCAAAATCAGTTGGCGGCCATGTATCAAGCAAGAGAGCTTAAGCTCGAATCGCTTCGCAATAAAATCCAGCAATCCTTGCTTTATGTACAAACGGATAGTATGGGTTACGAGGCTGCAAAAACTGAAATCATCATAGCCAAAGACCAATTTAAGCGGGCAGAAGAATTGTATAAAAATGGCTTGATTTCCTTGACGGAGTTTGAACGTAGAAAGCAAACCCTACAAGTGGCTGAAGCAAAGCGCACCATGGCAGAAAATAAATTTATGAATGCCAAACAAGACTTACTGAACGCACGCATTGATTTAAATCAAACCGATAGAGAATACAGCGAGAAAATTTCGAAAGCAGAGTCGGAAAAATTTGCGACACTCTCTGATGTAACAACAGGAGAAGGGGATGTGGCGAAACTAAAAAATCAGTTTTCGAACTATGCGATTCGCAATGCCTTCTATTATATCACAGCCCCTCAAAGCGGGCAAATCACTAAGACCATAAGTGCAGGTATAGGCGAAGTAATTAAAGAAGGTGAAATGGTGGCAAAAGTTGTGCCTCGAGATTTTGAATATGCTGTTGAAATGTATGTTGACCCTGTAGACTTGCCGCTAGTTGTCATTGGTCAAAAAGTACGTTTCTTGTTTGATGGTTGGCCATCAATAGTTTTTAGCGGTTGGCCTAATGTGAGTTATGGTACCTTTGGCGGTAAAGTTGTAGCTATCGACAACTCCATTTCAACTAATGGCAAGTTTCGAATATTAGTTGCTGAAGATTCGGCTGACGTTCCATGGCCTAGAGCATTGAAAGTTGGTGGTGGTGCCGTTGGTATGGCCTTGTTGAAAGACGTAGCTGTAGGTTATGAACTTTGGCGCAGGTTGAACGGTTTCCCTCCCGATTTTTATCAGTTTAACGAACCGGTTAAAAAAGAAGAGCAAAAAAAATGATGCATCGTTTTCAAACTTTTTTTGCGTTTTCAAAATGTGTACAGAAGCTTAATTTAATTTTTGGTTTCTTGTTGATGCACCATTTTTCTATTGCTCAAGTTGACTCATCTAAAGTACTTTCTTTAAATGAGTTTATGGAGATAGTTAAGTTATATCATCCGGTAGCGAAGCAAGCCAACTTGATACCTCAACAAGCACGCGAAGAATTGCGCATAGCCAGAGGTGGATGGGATCCATTGATTTATTCTGATTATGACCAAAAAACATTTGATGGCGTTAATTACTACTCTTATTTTGAAAACAGTGTAAAAGTTCCGACTTGGTATGGCATTGAAGTTAAGGCAGGATATGATTTTATTTATGGAGATAGGATAAATAGCGAATCTAAATTACCAAAAGACGGTTTAGGTTATTTGGGGATTTCTGTGCCTTTGGGCAAAAATTTATTTATCGATAAAAAGCGTGCGGCTTTGCAGCAAGCTAAAATATTTCAGGAGGCTAGCCAGCAGCAAAAATTAGTTATTCTAAACGATGTTCTTTTTGATGCCCTAAAGGCTTATTATGATTGGAGTTATGCTTATAATGAGTTTTTGATTTTTACTGAAGCGGTTAATGTTGCGATAGTCAGAAATGAAGCTACGATTAAGTCTGCTCTTTATGGTGATCGCCCCAACATAGATACCGTTGAATCTTTGACTCAATTACAAAGTAGGCAGTTTCAACGCAACGAGGCAAGGTTGAAATTTTTAAGCACTTCATTTGAGTTAAGTAATTTTTTGTGGTTAGATAATAATATATCCCGACCTATCGATACTACGCTAGTGCCAGTGGGTGTTACCTCTGATTTTCTTTCTAATACAGTTGACTTAAGCAAATTACAAGAGTTAGAAGTACAAGTGCGTTCAGCTCATCCGGAGATATTAAACTACAACTTTAAACTTAACCAACTCAACGTAGAACGCAGACTAAAACTTGAAAATCTGAAGCCTACACTAAATGCCAATTATAATATCATCTCTGAGCGATTTAATTTTCAGAGTACAGCCGGATTGCTATTCACTAACAACTATAAATTTGGAATAAATTTTTCGATGCCGTTAACCTTTGCACAGGGCAGAGGAGAGCTCAAACTAACGAAATTGAAAATCCAAAACACCCAACTTGATTTGGATTATAAAACACAACAGCTGCTCAACAAGCTTCGTACATACTATAATGAATTGATAATCCTTCAACAACAAACAAGATTATACGAACAACAGATTGCTGCGCTCAAACAATTGTTTGATGGAGAGTCGAACCGATTTGTAAACGGAGAGAGTTCGTTATTTCTTGTCAATGCTCGTGAAATAGCTTACCTCAGTGCACAGGTAAAGCTTCGCGAGTTACAAACTAAATACTACAAAACAGAAGCAGCTGTAAAATGGAGCGCAGGTCAACTTGGGCAATAAGTTGATATTCAATAGCTAGTCCCACTTTTTAAATCAGTGCCAATTTTGATAAAACCTTTTTACTTTTAACTTACAAAACGAAACTTTTTGTTTATGAAATCTATTTTATCTCGATGTAAATTCCTTGCAGTATTTACCGTATTATTTTCTATCACCTATTCATTTGCTCAACAAAATTCATCTTTCCTTTGGCAAGAAATTTCTACCGCTCAAATTAGCAACCAGCAAGCGCGCACTGAATGGCCAACGGACTATCGCTTATGGTCACTTGACTTGCCGGCCATGCGTCAATTTTTGAGCAGTGCACCGATGGAAAATTTGACCACAGGAAATGTACCTGCCTATTATATTCAATTGCCTACACCATCGGGAAGCATGGCTACTTTCACTGTAGAAGAAACACGGATGATTAGCGAAGCAGATGCACAAGCTTTCCCTTTCAT
>CANGXE010000090.1 GCA_947457525.1 Bacteroidota bacterium
CATGGCTAAAAGCGAAGTAGGTAGTTGTATATAGCGAATGCCTCTTTTGTAGCAACCGGCAGCAAATCCGCCAATGTCGCCAATCACACCACCACCTACATTAATCAATAACACATTTCTGTCCGCTTCATGTTTAGTAAGTTCGGCCCACACGTGAATGGCAGCATCCATCGTTTTGTTTGGCTCACCTACTTTCCAAGTGATAAGATGGTACGTACAATCAATAAATGGTTGTAAGCTGGTTACACAATGAACTGCCGTGTTTTCATCGGCAAGAATAAATACCTGCGATGCTTTTTGAATTTCTGCATTGAGTAAGTCGAAATCACTGCCGGTGTTTAAAAAAAACACCAACGATTTTCCATTCGAAAAATCCATCAAAATTTACGTTCTAAAATTAATGACCCAATGACCGCTTCTCGCAAATTGAGCGGATACCCTCTCTCCTCCTTTTCTGATCTTGCTTCTGCCTCTTCTACACTCTCTATTCGGTAAATTCCTTCTTCGTCTTCTAGTTTCAAATCACCTCTGATGATTTTTTCCTCTTCAGTCAACTCACGTTCGTAGATTGCTTCTGTGTTGGTTCGTCCTTCTTCAAAATAAGTAGACTTACTTTCATGTATTAAGATATCCTTACCTTTCACTTTTTGCTTCGCTACAACTTGTGGCTGCGGCTTAGGTTTAGTTTTTGATTGTTGGGTGTAAGGCGTTACTGTTTTTGAAGCCGTGTTGGGTTTAGGTTGATAAGGTGTTATAGGTTTACTGGAATTTTCTTGCTGCTTTTGAGTTGCTTCGTATTCCATTTGTTTGCGCTTCATTTCGCGCATGATATCTTCCAAAGGATTTGGGGCATTCACCGTTTTCTCCTCGTGCTTAGGTTCACTCTGTTGTTTTTCTAACGCTTTTTTACGCGCATTGTAAATAAAATAAATCACAGCTCCGACTATGTAAATAACAACCTTAAACTCCATGATCTGTGTGATTTAGTGACTCGAAAGTCGGCTTTTCGGGTTTAATTTCCTAAAGTTTCGGCAAAAAGCTTTATCGGTGTACTTATCAGCGCAAATACACTGTTTTGATATTGACAAATTCTTTCAATCCATAAGCAGACAACTCTCGTCCAAATCCGCTTCGTTTTACTCCACCAAAAGGCAAGCGCACATCACTCTTGACTACATCATTGATAAACACATTTCCTACTTCTAACTCAGCTGCTAACTGTTCAGCTTTGGTTAAATCTGCCGTCCAAACAGAAGCCGCCAAACCAAAGTCAGACTGATTAGCCAAGGCCACCGCATCGTATTCGTCTTTTGCAGCAACAACACTCCACACTGGCCCGAACAACTCTTCATGAAATGACAACACACCGGGTTTTACATCGGTCAGCACCACCGGACGAACAAAGTTGCCAACCGCCTGAGGCAGCTCTGCTCCCCAATGTGCTTGTGCTCCATCAGCAATAGATTGCGCGACTTGCTTGTTCACTTTTGCGGCCAAATCCGGACGCGCCAAAGGCCCAATTTGGGTTTTGGCTTCCAATGGATTTCCAACTGTTAATGATTGAACAGCTGCAATCAATTTTTCGGTAAATT
The DNA here is from genome assembly GCA_947457525.1 of Bacteroidota bacterium. Classification (GTDB taxonomy): domain Bacteria; phylum Bacteroidota; class Bacteroidia; order Chitinophagales; family LD1; genus Bog-950. The sequence goes on from CANGXE010000090.1 coordinate 1,593, forward strand.
CATTAGCCACTTCAGGCACCAAGATAAATCGCTTCGCCCCGTTGCAAGCCTGACCGCTGTTGATGCTTCTAGATTTCACTGCACCTTCTAAAGCTGCGGCTACATCTGCATCGGCCAACACAATAAACGCATCATTGCCGCCCAACTCCATCACACATTTCTTGATATGGCGACCGGCCATTTCTGCGAGTTTGCTGCCCGTAGCATCACTGCCCGTAAAACTTAACCCTACAATTCGCTTATCGGCAATTAAACGAGCAGCATCTTCATTACTCAAAAAATAGTTTTTAAAAACTCCATCCTGAATACCAGACTCGTGAAACAAATTTTCTATCGCTCGAGCGCATTGCGGCACATTAGGTGCGTGCTTTAGGATAGTCACATTGCCCGACACCAAAGCAGGCACAGCAAAACGAAACACCTGCCAAAATGGAAAATTCCATGGCATGATAGAAAATAAAACGCCCATAGGGTCGTAGCGGATGTAGCTTTTCGAAGCGTTTGACTCCACCATCTCCGGTTGCAAAATCGCCTCTGCTTGCGCCAAGTAATAATCAAAAGCCGTGATGGTTTTTTCTATTTCATACACCGATTCGCGAATGGGCTTACCCATTTCGAGAGTAATCAAAGCCGCAAATTGTTCTTTCTGCTTGTTCAACAAATCTGCTACGCGTTGTAATTGAGCATTGCGTTCGGCAAAACTCAAAGCACGCCAATATCGGAAAGCAGTATAAGAAAGTTCTACATCCGGCAAACTGTCTAACGAGAAAGATTGAACCAATGAATTATTGTAAGGATTTATGGTGGCGTACATCAGTATTTACTTTGCTGCAATGATAAGACTTTAAATTATCGTCTATCTCAACGATACATTGAGAAAATTATAAACTTTATCCCATTCTTTGTTCCGCTATAACATTAAAATGTGCTGTAAAATAGCAACGGCCTCGGTAAAACCGAAGCCGTTGTGCTCTCGAAGGGAGTCGAACCCCTAACCTTCTCATCCGTAGTGAGATGCTCTATCCAGTTAAGCTACGAAAGCATCTGCTTAAATAACAGAGCGCAAATATATAAATTCTATTTATTGATAAAAGCCCTCTGTCATTTTGTTTGAAATTTTATCTTTATCCCAATGAAAAATGGCGCCATTTTCCTCTTAATATTATGTTTTTGGGGTGTTTCAGCTCAAAATATTGGAGGAAAATTAGTTGGTAAAATTTCGTCTGCCAGCCAACCCCTCGAATTGGCAAATGTTTATCTTCTAAAACTAAACAGCGGCACTTCGACAGACAGCTTAGGCAATTTTGAGCTAAAAAACCTTCCCACAGGAAAACACCAATGCAAGATTAGTTCGGTAGGCTATGAAAATGCGTAAGTAGCTGTAGAAATCTTCAGCGGAAAATCAACGACTTTAAACATTAACCTAATACCTCTCACTGCGCGGGTCAATGAAATCGTGGTGACTGGAACATTAAAAGAAGTTCGCAAATTGGAAAGCATAACAACTGTCGAGGTGTACACCGCAGCTTATTTTCAACGTAACCCCACATCCAATTTGTTTGACGCGCTGAATGGGATAAACGGTATTTTTGCAGATGTTGACAATGGCGTTTCTAAAACTATGGATTGAGGTTTTATTTTGGTTTAAAAACTTCTTCAACTTTTTGCAGAAAGACCCTATACTGCGCCCATTTGACCCATTTAATCGCATGGTGAATGTCAATAACCCCAACAATTATCGCTTCGACACCACTTATGGACAAGGCATAAAGGCATTCATTGGTTTGCGCTACATCTTACCTTAACCTAATTTGGCAACATTCGCTTCAATTTAGGTTTGCAAAAATGCTTTGTTGGCTTATTTTCGCCCGCGAATTTAAAACGCAACAAAAAATATACACATTATGGCAGGAACTATCACCTTTACAATGATAAAACCGGATGCAGTAGCTGACGGACATTCAGGAAAAATTATTGACCAAATTATCGGAGCCGGATTTAAAATCAAGGCATTGAAATTGACCCAACTTTCTAAAGAAAGAGCAGAAGAATTTTACGCTATCCATAAGGAGCGAGGTTTCTTTGGCGAGTTGATTGCCTTTATGACCGAGGGGCCAATCGTGGCTGCTGTGTTAGAAAAAGACAATGCAGTTGAAGATTTCCGCAAGCTAATCGGAGCAACGAACCCGGCTAATGCTGAAGAAGGAACCATTCGTAAGCGTTTTGCATTGAACATCGAGCGCAATGCTATCCACGGATCAGACAGTGATGAAAATGCACAAATCGAAGCTAATTTTCACTTTAGTGGTGTGGAGCGTTTCTAAACTATTCACTTAAAAACCTACAAGAAGGGTTTCCGATGAAGGAAGCCCTTTTTTTATGTATATATCAAACAAACTACATAAAATGTAAAAGCCTCATAGCTACTTATGCAATGAGGCTTTATCTGTTCTTTAGCAATAGACTTATAAAGGAATGTTGCCGTGCTTTTTGCGTGGTAGGCTAACGGCTTTGTTTTCCGTCATCTTAAATGCTCTAATGAGTTTAGTACGAGTTTGAGAAGGTTCTATAACTTCGTCAATAAACCCGCGAGCGGCTGCTTTGTAGGGATGAGCAAAATTCTCGGCATAGCTATCCATCACTTCTTTTAACTTAGCATTCGGGTCGGGAGATGATGAAATTTCTTTGCGGAATATAATTTCTGCAGCTCCCTTGGCTCCAACTACGGCTATCTCCGCATTGGGCCAAGCGTAATTCATATCAGCACCAATGTGTTTACTATTCATCACATCATAGGCACCCCCATAAGCTTTACGAACAATTACTGTAATCTTCGGTACAGTAGCTTCACTAAACGCGTAGAGGAGTTTGGCGCCATTGGTGATTATGCCGTGCCACTCTTGGTCGGTGCCTGGCAAGAAGCCCGGCACGTCTACAATTGTTAAAAGCGGAATGTTGAAACAATCGCAGAAACGTACAAAACGAGCACCTTTTTTTGAAGAGTTAATATCAAGCACTCCGGCCAATACTGCAGGTTGGTTAGCCACAATGCCGATACTGCGCCCACCGAGGCGCGCAAAACCCACCACAATGTTTTCTGCATAGTCTTTGTGGACTTCGAAGAAAGTATCTGTGTCAGCTATTTCAGCAATAATTTCTCTGATGTCATAAGGCTGATTGGGGTTTGGCGGAATGATGGAGTCTAAGGCTTTGCGGGTTTCATCGCCCGGTGTGTAGGGCAGGCAAGGCGTTAGTTCATCGCAGTTTTGCGGCACGTAACTCAAGAGTCTTTTTAATCCGTTGATACATTCCACTTCGTTGGCGTAGGTCAAGTGTGTGACGCCAGACTTGGTAGCATGAGCTGTGGCGCCTCCGAGTTCTTCGCTGGTCACATCTTCGTGCGTAACGGTTTTCACCACGTTTGGTCCGGTCACAAACATATAAGACGTTTGCTCCACCATGGCAATAAAATCAGTAATGGCCGGAGAATAAACCGCCCCACCGGCACAAGGGCCCATTATGGCAGAAATCTGAGGAATAACTCCCGAAGCAATGGTGTTGCGGTAAAATATGTCCGCATAGCCACCCAATGAAACTACACCCTCTTGAATACGCGCACCACCTGAGTCATTTAGCCCGATTACCGGAGCGCCATTCTTCATCGCCAAGTCCATAATTTTGCAAATCTTTTCAGCATGAGTTTCAGAAAGTGAACCGCCAAAAACAGTGAAATCTTGTGAAAACACATAAACCATTCGCCCGTGAATGGTACCGTAGCCGGTCACCACTCCATCTCCGGGATAAATCTCTTTATCAATACCAAAATCGCGACCGCGGTGCTCTACCAACTGTCCGATTTCTTCAAAACTTCCTTCGTCCAACAACAAACCTAGGCGCTCGCGAGCCGTTAGTTTTCCTTTCATATGTTGATCGTCAATGCGTTTTTGCCCGCCACCTAAGTTGGCTTGTGCCAGCTTGGTTTTCAATACTTCAATTTGCTTGTCCATCAGTGTTGTTTTATCGTTTCGCGAAACGTAATGCCGTATTCCTTTAGTTCCGCTAAAATAGGATTATAGATGATTGGCGCAACCGGCAGCTGTACGCCCGTGAGGTTTATTTCTTTGTTCAATATGCGTTTCACTGCCATAGCTATAGGCAAACCTACGGTTTTGGCCATAGCCGTATGCTCACCATCCTCGCCTTCGCACACCAAGGCAGACTGCAACCGGTAATTTTTGCCCTCTAGATCATAATCAACCTGATGCACCATCACAATCATATCACTGTCGGTAGGTTGCATCTGCCATTGCATCTCCAATAAGCTTTGCAACACCTGAGCTGCTGTTGCTTGCTGAAGAGGAATGATGTCATTGCTCAGCAAAGTTGCCCACAGCGGCTGAACGAGTTCTGGAATAATTTTTCCGTTTCTCTTTTGCTCAAAAAACTGAGCATAGGTGGTTGAATTTAAGTTCTCTAAGGCAGTTTTATCTTCCGTCAAACCCAAACCCACCAAAAAGTTCCAACCTGCACAAAATGGAGGAACACGCAAAGTGCCGCGATACATCGTTTTCACCTCCTTCAAATCATACTGCTCAATATATTTCAACGAGTCGCGATTGGGATAACTTTCAAAATAGCCATAGCCTTCTACTTCCATTTGTTGGGCTGCCGCAAAAAGTTGGTCATACTGCAACTCAACTACACTGCCATCTTTCAAATAACGAATGCCTCCATCGCCTTGCCCCGCCACGATGACATTGCGCGGGTTCCAAGTGAATTTGTAATGCCACAGATTGTTGCCGCTTTTAGGTGCTATTAAGCCACCACAGTGCGATTGATAACCGGTGATTGTAGCGCCATTGGATTTTAGTGAATGGATAATTTGCATGGAGCTCAGATGGTCAATGCCCGGGTCGAGCCCCATTTCGTTTAAAAACAAAAGTCCGGTAGCTTTCACCTCCGGTTCCATTGCTTTCATCGCCTC
>CANGXE010000091.1 GCA_947457525.1 Bacteroidota bacterium
TGAATTTTTCCGGCTTCAACAACGGCTCTGTTTCTACCTACAGTAGCCATGCTACCTTTGTCGTTGTAATTAAAACTTTGTAATGACTTACCTTCTTTTTGGCGGATTAAATTTTGAGCAACCAGTTCACCCATTTGAATAGCCACCGGGGCTACTTGTGGGTGACCGTTTGGATAGTTTGGCTGCACCATGCACGCCACATCGCCAATGGCGAAAATGTTTGTTTGGTTGTTTATCTGGCAATAGTCATTTACCAGCAATCGCTTTCTGGGGTTAATCACTGTCTCGTCAAATCCATCAATCAACACACCTTTGATGCCTGCTCCCCAAATTAAATTTTTAGAAAGTAATTTTTCCCCATCTTTAAACTCAATGGTTCGTCCATCAAACTTTGATACTCCTTTTTGTAACCTTACTTCAGCTCCTAGTTCTTCAAGATAAGTTTTGGCGCGTTGTTGGTTAGTTTGATTAAAGGCTTGTAAAAGTTCATTGCCGCTTTCCACCAAAATTACGCGCATTTGCTTTAAGTCCAGTTCCGGGTAATCGTTGGGTAGCACATGGTTTTTTAACTCGCTGAGTGCTCCGGCTAATTCCACTCCCGTGGGCCCACCGCCCACTACCACAAAGTTCATCAAGGCTTGACGTTCTTCATCTGTGTTGGCTAGTAGAGCTTTTTCAAAGTTTTGTAAAATCAAGCTGCGAAGATTGAGTGCTTCGGTCACGCTTTTCATCGGCATAGCCTTTTGTTCAAATTCGCTGTTGCCAAAAAAATTGGTGGTAGTACCTGTCGCCATCACTAAGTAATCGTAAGCTACTTCACCGATGTTGGTTATTATCTTGTTGTCGCTCGCCACTAAGCTTTTTACTTCGCACCAACGGAAGTGAAAATTCTTTTGTCCTTTAAATATCTTACGGATAGGATAAGCAATGCTGTCGGCTTCTAGGCCGGACGTAGCCACTTGATAAAGCAAAGGTTGAAAAGTGTGGTAATTGTTTTTATCCAGCATCACTACTTGAAATGGTGCACCATTCAGCGACTTTGCTAGTTGAAGACCGCCAAAGCCGCAGCCGATAATGACAACTCGAGGATATTCACTTTTGGGAAATTGGATAGACATAAATAGCAATTAGACGCAGTCGCAAAGCTAATTATTCTGTGGCTTCAATCGATTTATTCTCAGAGGTGTGTGCCGTGTTGAAATAGCGTTCGTCTTCTTCATTGGGTTCGCTTGGCGGTAAGTCTACTTTGCGAACTATGTAAGCTGCCACTAGACCACAAACCGCACCAAACAAATGCGACTGCCAGGACACACCTCGCGTAGGCACAAAGCCGGTGGCCATGCCGCCATAAAGTATAGCGATAAATGTAGCTATCAAAAGCGAGGTTCTGTCTTGTCGAAAAATGCCTGCGGCTAACAAGAAAGTAGCTACGCCATAAATAATGCCGCTGATACCAATGTGGATACCCGTGGGCGGAGCAAAATTCCAAACCAACATACCGGATGTGATATGAATAAACAATAACACTACTAAAGCCACTCGCGGATAGGCGTTGAGTAAAACCGTAAGTAAAATCATCATCGGTAAGGTGTTGGATAATAAATGCTCCCAGCTACCATGAATGAACGGAGAAAAGAGTATGCCTTTAAGTCCTGATTTAGTTTGAGGTTGGTTGCCGTAAGCAGAGAAATCATAACCAAAATATTCTTGCAAAATAAACATCACCCAAAGGACCGCTACCAGACCAAAGACAAGCACCAAGCGCTTCCAAAATTTATTTTCGTATTCAACCACCGCTCTAAATAAATCAATTCCTATTTTCACACAAAACAATTCTTGTGAAGTATATCAAATTTATCATTTCGTTAACGATTACTGCGTTGTTAGTTTATGCGTTAAACACGAATTTAGGTCAAGCACCTCCCTTCGGGAAATTCCTAAATCCATTCACCGGGTTTTGGCAGAATGGTGAAAGCTTGAAAAACTATTCGGATGCAACATACAATTTGCCCGGATTGAAAGAAGAAGTAACCGTTTATTTTGATGAACGATTGGTGCCCCACGTTTTTGCAAAAAACGATGATGATTTGTATTATATGCAAGGCTATCTGACGGCCAAGTATCGCTTGTGGCAAATGGAAATTCAAACACATAATGCCGCAGGCCGAGTGAGCGAAATAGTAGGGGAGAAGGCTTTGGAAGTTGACCGATTACAGCGCAGAATCGGCATGGGTTATGGAGCAGAAAATGCTGAAGCTTACATTTCTAAAGATCCGCAGAGTAAACAATTGATAAAAGCCTATTGTGATGGCGTAAATGCTTATATCAGTGCTTTGTCGCCAAAAGATTATCCTGTAGAATATAAGTTACTGGATTATGCCCCTGAAGCGTGGACACCAATAAAAGTTGGTTTGTTGTTGAAGAACATGGCGAATATGTTATCGGTTTTTGAGTATGACATCGAGAACCATAATTTTATTTCAAAATATGGGGAAGAAGCTTTTCGTCAATTGTATCCTGATTTTATCGCTGATGAAGATCCTATTATCCCGAAAAATACCTCTTGGGGATTTGATGGAAAAGCAACAACAAATTTGGATGGTTCACCTTCGGACAGCACAATGAAAGTAACAGCGCTAAATACACGTCCAAAAGATTTAATTAAAAACGCTTTGACCAAGCCTGATGAAATAACAGGGAGCAACAATTGGGCAGTGAGCGGGAGTAAAACAGTGAGTGGGAAACCTATTTTATGCAATGATCCGCATTTGCGATTGTCACTGCCTTCGATTTGGTATGAGATGCATTTGGTTTCTCCGGGTATGAATGTATATGGCGCCACTTTGCCCGGCTCCCCTGCTGTGATTATCGGGTTTAATGATTCTATTGCTTGGGGGGTAACGAATGGCGGTCGCGATGTGCGCGATTGGTACACCGTTAAGTTTAAAGATGAATCAAAATCAGAATACGAAGTGAATGGACAATGGTTAAAAACCACTAAGAAAGCAGAAGTGTATGGCGTTCGTGGTAAAGCCAATATTGTCGACACTGTTTTGTATACCAAATATGGCCCGGTGGTGTTTGATGACAACTTTGGAACTGCCGATTCTAAACGCAACTTAGCCATGAGTTGGACGGCACACTTACCGAGCAATGAGTTCAAAACATTTTATTTGATGAACCGTGCGAAGAATTATGATGACTATTTGGCAGCTTTAGAAACATACACTTGCCCTGCACAAAACTTTGTTTTTGCCTCGCGCAGCGGAGATATTGCTATCAAAGAACAAGGTCGTTTTCCTATTCGTGAAAAGCAATCTGAACAAGGTAAATTTTTAAGCGATGGTAGTAATGATGCCGATAGCTGGCAAACATTTATTCCTGCTGCATTCAATCCAACAGTGAAAAATCCGGAGCGGGGATTTGTAAGTTCTGCTAATCAACATCCTACGGATTCTACTTACCCTTACTATTATCCGGGGGTTGGTGTTTATGAAAACTACCGCAACCGTAGAATCAATGAATTGCTTTCTGATTCCAACAAGATTGATGTTGCTTTTATGAAGCGGATGCAAAACGACAACTTTAACTTACATGCCAAAGAAGCCTTGCCGGTGTTGTTGGCTTTGTTGGATGAAACCAAACTGAATGTGCAAGAGAAAAAGATGTTGACTGCATTACGCGCATGGGATTTTTTTAATGAAGCCAATGCTGAAGCGCCTGTTTATTTTGAGATTTGGTGGAACGAGTTGCGCAAAATGCTTTGGGATGAAATGTTAGATAAACAGTATCCATTGAAGCAGCCTAATTTTTATGTGACGGTGAAGTTTTTGAGAGATGATAGCGCCTCTGTTTTTTATGATGTCCAAGCTACTCCGACCAAAGAAACTCGTGCGCATATTGTGTTGCAATCTTTCTTAAACATTAAAGACACTTTGGCGCGCAAATCGTTTACCGAGGTGAGTGAACCCTATGGTAATGATGAAACAATAGTGAAAAATGATTTAGATGCGACTAACTGGGGGAAATATAAAGACACTAAGATTGCGCACTTGGCGGGGCTTGACCCATTCAGTAGCTTGCACGTGATCAATGGAGGGAACTTAGGTGTGGTAAATGCCACTAACTCTACCAATGGCCCTTCTTGGCGAATGATTGTAGACTTTGGCGATATGCAAGGCTACGTAGTTTATCCGGGCGGACAGTCCGGCAATCCGGGCAGCAAGTTCTATAATAGCATGGTCGACTCATGGGCAAAAGGAGAGTATTACACCACTCAGTTTGGCGGTACGCCCGATGCTGTGAAAAGTAAATTGTTCACCAGTAAGTTTGTTCCCAAAAAATAAAATCGTCATTGAAAAAAATAGCTATGAAAAACTTTTTGTTCTCCCTTATACTTATCGCCTTACTTTCATTTGTAACACAATTATTCTTACCTTGGTGGGTGGTGGCTCCGATTGCTTTTTTAGTGGCATTATTATTTAAACAATCCGGCTTTGCTGCTTTTCTTAGTGGCTTTTTGGCCATCTTTTTACTGTGGGTAGTTTATGCCTTCACGCTTTCTTCTGCCAACGACCATTTGTTGGCCGGCAAAGTTACCGAACTGCTTAAACAGCTTACCGGAGGTGGTGTAACGGGGTTGTTGGTATTCACCGGTTTGGTCGGTGGATTAGTGGCGGGTTTTGCAGCTCTAACAGGCAGAATGACTATGCAAATGCTCGATAAGTAATATTACAATTTGGCAAACACTTGTGTCGCTTTCACATACCAAACTCCTTTTTTTGATTTCGGCTCAAACATGACTCCGCAGCCAAGGTGAGTATATGTTTTGTTGAGCATGTTTTTCTTGTGGCCGGAAGATTCGTAGAAGTCTTTCACTATTTCTCTAGCTAGTTGCAGGTAAGTGGTTGACTTATTTAAGTCAATGTATGTATAGTCACAATTTTCAGCGCTAGCCACATTTTTTATGTCGAAGGCATTTAATCGTTGTTCGGGCGAATAGTAGTTTCTATTTTTCTTGTTGTAGTGGTCAAAAAAGTTTCGTGTAATCATTTCGTTGGTGTGCAACACCGCGGCATCGCGCAAAGCCGGAACAAACTTGAACTCACTTCGCCCATGTTTCAGTCGGTTTTCGTTGGTGGCAAAATGTAATGCTGCGTTGAGTAAGTGCAGGTCGTAGTTTACGGGATCAAGCACTAAATTTGCAGGCGCAGATTTTACAAATTCTTTGAGGGTTTGCTGGTCGTAGATAGTTGACTCAAAGGAGGATGCCTTTTGATATAAGCTAACCTCACTCAAGTATTTTTGACCATCCGAAACCAATAGCAGTAAGAGCGATAGCAAAAAGTAAGGCATAAGGTTTATTTTTATTCTACTAAATCAACTATAATGAATAAACGCATAGAAGAAGAAATTGATGTGCTACAAGCCGAAATAAAAGCTAAACAAAAAGAAATATCTGATCTGCGCAGTCAGCTTGAACTTGAAGAGGTGAAAGATTATTCCTTGTTAGACGCAGAAGGAAATTCCGTGTTACTCTCCTCACTTTTTGATGAGCGCAATGAATTGTTGGTGATACACAACATGGGTAAACAATGTAGTTACTGCACGCTCTGGGCAGATGGGTTTAATGGGTTTGCCAAGCCGTTGACCGATAGAGTTCCATTTGTAGTGGTGTCGCCAGATTTGCCCGAAGTGCAGCAAGCATTTGCAGCGAGCAGAGGTTGGACGTTCCCGATGTTGAGTTCAAACACTTCTTCTTTCTTTGCTGATTTAGGTTTTGAGCCTAAGCCCGGCATTTATTATCCCGGAGTTTCAGCTTTTATTCGAAAAGACAACAAGATATATCGTACCGCCCACGACTATTTTGGAGCCGGGGATGTGTATTGCAGCGTTTGGCATTTGTTTGATTTGCTGCCCAATAAACATGGTGGTTGGCATCCTAAGATTGAATACAAGTAATACGTAATTTATTTACTCAATCGTCCAGCTAGTTAAGCCATGAGCGGTGAAATTATAGCGCATTACCTGACCACCCAATTTGTTTAAGGCTTCAATCACTTTGTGTTTGCCGGTATATGGTGCATAGAAAATCATAAATCCACCACCGCCCGCTCCCGATATTTTTCCTCCGGTAGCTCCTGCTTTTAATGCCGTGTTATAAATGTGTTCGATTTGCGGATTAGAAATGCCATCGGCCATGGCTTTTTTGTGCTCCCATCCATCATGCAAAATCTTGCCTATGCTATCTACATCGCCTTTTAGTAAAGCTTCTTTCATACGAATACTTTGCTCTTTGAGTTGATGCATGGCTTCAATGCTTTTAGCATTTTTCTTCTTTACGTTGTCGCTTTGCTTTTGGATAATTTCGCTGGATAGACGAGAGGTTTGTGTAAAGAATAAAATCAAGTTGTGTTCTAGTTCATGCAGCCATTTTTCTTTTACGCGAAGCGGGTTGACAATCACTTTGTCTTCGGCATAAAACTCCATGTAATTTACTCCGCCAA
>CANGXE010000092.1 GCA_947457525.1 Bacteroidota bacterium
AAGCATCTACAATACCTTGCGCCACGCGGTCGCAACGAACGATACCACCAAAGATGTTTACCAAGATAGCTTTCACGTTCGGGTCTTTAAGGATAATGCGGAAGGCTTTCTCTACGCGCTCTGCGTTGGCAGTTCCACCCACGTCCAAGAAGTTAGCCGGCTCTCCGCCCGATAGCTTGATGATATCCATAGTTGCCATCGCCAAACCTGCTCCGTTCACCATACAACCTACGTTGCCGTCTAGTTTCACGTAGTTCAACTCTGCTGCTTCTGCTTCAATTTCTGTAGGGTCTTGCTCATGCTCATCTTTCAAGGCCAATAAATCGGGGTGGCGATAAAGCGCGCTGTCATCTAACCCAATCTTACCGTCAACGGCAATGATGCGGTTGTCCGATGTTTTTAAACAAGGGTTGATTTCTACCATGCTGGCGTCTGTGCCGATGTAGGCATTGTATACCGAGCGTACAAACTTCACCATGTCTTTGTAAGCCGTGCCGCTCAAGCCTAAGTTGAACGCAATTTTGCGGCATTGAAAATCTTGCAAGCCTACTTTAGGGTCCACCCACTCTTTTTGCACTAAATCAGGCGTGTGTTCTGCTACGTGCTCAATGTCCATACCGCCTTCGGTAGAGTATATAAACACGTTTTTGCCGGTGCCACGGTCAAGTAAGATAGAGAAGTAATATTCCTTCGGTTCGCTTTCGCCCGGGTAGTACACGTCTTGCGCTACGAGTATCTTGCGCACAATCTTGCCGGCTGCTCCGGTTTGGATAGTCACCAATTTGCCGCCCAAAAGGTTGGTGGCAATGGTTTTTACCGCATCATGATTTTTAGCTAGTGCCACACCGCGTTGCTCAGTGCCTTCAATTACTCCTTTTCCTCTACCGCCTGCGTGTATTTGTGATTTAACCACCACCCAATCGCTATTGTAATCGGCTTTGAGTTTTTGCGCAGCGGCTACGGCTGCTTCAGGTGTTTCGGCCACTATACCTTCTTGGATAGCCGCGCCATATTTTTTCAATAACTCTTTCGCTTGATATTCGTGTAAGTTCATAAGTCTTCAGATTATATTGTTTAGGGCGAAATTAATCGCAAAGTGCAAATAGACAAGTCCTATTTTAGAATATAATTGGTGTCGGTGCTTTCCTTTTATCGTTTACGGTTTACTTTAGCCGCATGATACTTGAAGCCACAAACATCACGAAACAATATGGTCAACTGCCGGTGCTTAAAGGCGTGAGCCTTGCGGTCAACAAAGGAGAGATTGTGTCGCTGGTGGGGCCATCGGGCGCAGGGAAGTCTACGTTGCTGCATATCATGGGTACGCTCGACCGACCGGACAGCGGCACGCTGAAGATAGACGGCAAAGATGTTTTCACACTAGGCGACAAGGCGCTGGCGGCTTTTCGCAATCAATCTATCGGGTTTATCTTTCAGTTTCATCACTTGCTGCCGGAGTTTACGGCCCTAGAGAATGTGTGCATCCCCGCTTTTATCCAAAACAAAGGAAAAGATGAGGCCGAGGCGCGAGCAAAGGAGCTCCTCTCCCTCTTAAAGTTAGACCATCGTGTGGGGCATAAACCGTCAGAGCTTTCGGGCGGAGAGCAACAACGCGTAGCCGTGGCAAGGGCCTTGATGAACAACCCGGCTATCATCATGGCCGATGAACCTTCGGGCAACCTCGACACGAACAATGCCCGCGACTTGCATCAGTTGTTTTTTGATTTACGCGATAAATTGAAACAGACCTTCATTATCGTGACCCACAATGAAGAACTCGCCAATATGGCCGACCGAAAAGTCAACATGAAGGACGGCAAAATAGCCGACTAATTTTCGTCCTCATTTCTTCTTCATTTTTATCTTTAAGCCGTGCCGACCATCCACGAAATATTAAAAAAATATTGGGGCTTCTCGAAGTTTCGTCCTTTGCAGGAGGAGATTATCCAATCGGTGTTGGATGGGAAAGATACGCTCGCCCTTTTGCCCACAGGTGGTGGCAAGTCGCTTTGTTTTCAGGTGCCGGCTATGGCCAAAGAGGGACTTTGCTTGGTCATATCACCACTCATCGCCTTGATGAAAGACCAAGTGTACAACTTAAACCAAAGAGGCATCAAAGCAGCCGCCATTTACTCCGGCATGAACACCAAAGACATTGACGCGGTGCTGAGTGGTTGTGCTTATGGCGACACCAAATTCCTATACATATCGCCTGAACGATTAACCACCGACACGTTTAAAGTCAACTTAGAGCGGTTAAACATTTCTTTATTAGCGGTAGACGAAGCGCATTGCATCTCGCAATGGGGCTATGATTTTCGTCCGCCTTACTTGCAAATAGCCGAGGTACGCGAAAGACTCAAGCACGTACCGATTATTGCCTTGACCGCCACCGCCACGTTGAATGTGGTAGACGATATTCAAGAGAAACTAAAATTCAAAGCCCCCAATGTGATGCGCAAGAGTTTTGTGCGCATCAATTTGAGCTATGTGGTGCGCCCCAGCGAAACAAAGGAAGAAACATTGCTTTACATTCTGGGGAAAGTGCCCGGCACAGCCGTGGTGTATGTACGCAACCGCAAACGAACAAAAGAATGTGCCGATTATTTAAAGCGGAATAAAATCAGTGCCGACTTTTACCATGCCGGATTGAACCATCAAGAACGCTCACAAAAACAAGAAGATTGGATTAAGAACAAGACGCGAGTCATCGTTTGCACCAACGCCTTCGGCATGGGCATCGACAAACCGAATGTACGCCTAGTTGTTCACCTCGATTTGGCGGATAGCTTAGAGGCCTATTTTCAAGAGGCAGGAAGAGCCGGAAGGGACGAAAAAAAAGCGTATGCCGTTCAGCTGATTGGCGACAGCGATTTGTTGCAACTGCAAGAAAAAATCGAGAAAGGTTATCCATCTTTGGAGCTACTCAAATTGACTTACGAAAAGTTGATGGTTTTCTTACGCGTGGCGTACGACAGCGGAGAGTTTCAGTCGTTCGATTTTGACCTCACTGATTTTTCGAAGCTCATGAAAATGCCGCCTATCCTGGTGCAGCAAAGCTTGAAAGTGTTGGAGCAACAAAGCTTGTTTTACCTTTCGGAAAGTGTGACCAAACCCTCTCAAGTGATGGCCAAGGCAGACAAAGAAACGCTATTCCGTTTTCAGACTCAAAACAAAGCTTTAGAACCAATGGTCAAGTTCATTTTGCGCACATCTGAAGGAATTTTTGAAGACTACGTTTCGGTAGAAGAAGAACAGTTTGCCCCAAGAATGAAAATCAGCCCTACCGAAGTTATTCGACAACTGCAACAACTCCACCAACTCGGCATTTTTTCTTACCAACCGCGCAAAGATAAACCACAGATTACGCTGTTGCGCAATCGAGTAAGAACCGAGCATGTTCACTTTGATATGGCGTTTCTGGATGCCCGTAAAAAAGACTTTGAAACCAAGCTACTGGCCATGCAAGAATATGTGGAAGATTTTATGATTTGCCGAACCCGAACTTTGGTCAATTATTTTGGCGAACACTTGGACAAAGATTGTGAGATTTGTGATGTGTGTTTGGGGCGTAAAAAAGTGGGCTTACCGCTCAATAAATTTGGCGATTTAATCGCTCTAATTAAAACACAGCTTGACCGAAAACCCATAACTCAAGAAATGCTTTTAGAAACACTAAATTGCAAAACAGCCGAGTTAAGTAATGCTATCTATTATCTTAGCGATTTAAACATACTCTACATCGACCGAAACGACAAGTTACACTGGCGCGAGCGACCTAAAACAGAATGAGGAAACACATCGTCATCACCGTTACCAACGATTTGACTTACGACCAGCGGATGCAAAAAACCGCGGTGAGTTTGTCGATGGCGGGATATGCCGTCACCTTGATTGGGCGGCAGTTGCCACAATCGATAGCATTAAGCGATAAGCCATACCAACAAACGCGATTGCGTTGCATTTTCAACCAAGGCAAACTCTTCTATTTAGAGTATAACCTCCGCTTGTTTTTCTTTTTACTTCGGCTGAAACTCGACATCGTTTGTGCAGTAGATTTAGATACAATTGTGCCGAGCTATTTTGCAGCAAAAATCAAGGGCGGAAAATTGGTGTATGATGCGCATGAATATTTCACCGAAGTACCCGAAGTGATTAACCGACCTTTGGTAAAAAAAACGTGGGAATGGGTGGAGCGAACTTTCGTACCCAAGGCCGATTTGATTTACACTGTTTCACCAACTTTGGCTAAACTTTTTTCGGAAAAATATCACCATCCGGTAGGCGTGATTTTAAACGCACCGCTCCTAATCGAAGAGGGAAGAATAGAGCAGCAACATTCTTCCTATATTTTATATCAAGGCGCGCTGAACGAAGGTCGAGGAATTGAGGCGATGATTGACGCCATGAAGCAAATCGACATGCCGCTTTGGCTGGCCGGAGAGGGCGACTTATCTGCATCCCTTCGAAAAAAAGTGAAAGACCAAAATCTCGAAAACAAAGTAATTTTCTTAGGCTACGTTTCGCCCGAAAAACTGAAAGCCATCACCCCGCAAGCGACCATTGGCATCAACCTGCTGGAGAACAAAGGATTAAGTTATTACTATTCGCTGTCCAACAAATATTTTGACTACATCCAAGCGCGAATTCCTCAGGTTTGCATTGCTTTCCCGGAGTATATGGCGCTGAATGAAAATCGTCCGGTGGCGGTGCTCGTTAAGGATTGTCAACCCGATGCAACAATTGAGGCCATCAGCCGTCTTTTGAACGACAAAGTATTATATGCCGAAATCCAAAAAAATTGTGACTTTTGGGCGGGCAAATTAAACTGGCAAAACGAGGAGCAGAAATTGCTCCAATGGTATGAAAAGTTATAGCGACAAGCATTTACACATAGTTTCCTTCACGGTTCCTTATCCGCCCGATTATGGTGGGATCATCGATGTGTTCTATAAAATCAAAGCACTTCATCAATTAGGAATTAAAATTCACCTTCATTGTTTCACTTATGGCGGAAGAGAAGAGGCCGAAGAGTTGAACAAAATCTGCGAAAAAGTATATTACTATCCGCGCAAGAAATTTTACCAAGCTATTTACAGCAGCGTGCCTTACATTGTCGGCTCTCGTCAGAGCGATGAATTGTTAAGCAACTTATCTGAAGATAATTATCCTGTGTTGTTTGAAGGCATGCACACTTGCTTTTACCTCAAACATCCTGCACTCAAAAACAAATTGAAGGCTGTGAGGATGCACAACGTGGAATGGGATTATTACCGCAGCTTAAAAGAAGCAGAAAGCAACTATCTCATCAAATATTATTATCACTACGAAGCCAAGAAACTTAAAAAATTTGAGGACGAGTTGAAATATGCCGACCGCGTGTTTGCCATCAGCAAAAGTGACTTTGAATACCTTCGCCAAAGCTACGAAAGCATTCGCTATTTACCTGCTTTTCATAACAACGAAACCGTGACCTCTAAAACAGGTTCCGGTAGCTATATTTTATACCAAGGTAACTTAAGCGTGGCCGAAAACAACCAAGCGGCTTTGTTTATCGCTAAAAAGATTGCCGAAGGTTTGCCTTACAAATTCATCATAGCCGGAAAAAAACCGGGCGACTTGCTCAAAAAAGAAATCAAGAAAATCAAGAATATTGAGTTGGTCGAAAATCCGACATTTGAAAAAATGGCAGATTTAATTGCCAATGCACACATCAATATTTTGCCTACTTTTCAAAACACAGGCATAAAGTTAAAACTCATCAACTCGCTGTATCGTGGACGTTTTGTGGTAGTTAATGGCAAGATGGTGAACAACACCGGCCTAGAGCCGCTTTGTATTGTGGAAGATAATCCAACTGTCACCCAACGCATCATCACCGACTTAATGAAAAAAGAGTTTACACACGAGATGATAGAACTACGATCTAGACTCTTGCATCAAGGCTTTAGCAACGAAGCCGGTGCCCTTCACATTGCGCAGGAAGTTTTTGGCGAGTAAATTGATTTACAACTTCACGTAAATTCCTTTCTCTTGCACCACGGAGTGGTTGGAGAAATTAAAAATCTTAGACGGATATTTATCTATGATTTGATAGTTGTGTGTTGCCATTACCACAGCCGTGTTGTGCTCGCGGTTGATGCGAATAAGCAGTTTAACGATCTCATCCGATGTTTCCGGGTCTAAATGGCCGGTCGGTTCATCGGCAATAATCAACGGAGGATTATTTAACAACGCACGAGCAATCACCAAACGCTGCTGCTCACCGCCTGAAAGTTGAAACGGCATTTTTGCACTCAAATGCGACAAGCCAAGTTCGGTTAACACTTCATCAATGCGCTCATTGCATTTCTCCGCATTTTCCCAGCCGGTGGCTTTCAATACAAACTCTAAGTTGGCGTATACATTTCGGTCGGTCAAGAGTTGTAAGTCTTGAAACACAATACCG
>CANGXE010000093.1 GCA_947457525.1 Bacteroidota bacterium
AAGCCAACAAACGAATATCATTCGCAATTTTCATTAAAGAACAAGCCACAGTTTTTAGCGCACCATGAGTTTCTACAATAGCATCATGAGCCGCTAAGGCTTCAAATTTATTTTCGGCAGTAATGAATGGGATGTTAGTTAAAGTGGCAATGTGTTTAGCCACATTTTCTGAGTATCCTTTTGGGGTATTAATGCCCGTACCTACGGCAGTGCCACCAAGCGCCAATTCTGCTAAATGCGGTAAAGTGTGTTCAATTGCTTTGATACCATGATTGAGTTGTGAAACATAGCCCGAAAGTTCTTGCCCCAAAGTAAGCGGAGTAGCATCCATCAAGTGTGTGCGCCCAATCTTAACAATGTGCATGTACTCTTTAGACTTTGCAGCTAAGGTATCGCGCAACTTTTTAATGCCGGGTATGGTTTGTTCTACCAATATCTTATAGGCTGCGATGTGCATAGCTGTTGGGAACGTATCATTCGAAGATTGCGATTTGTTGACATCATCATTGGGATGAACAATCTTTTTTTCGTCTATCAAACTACCGCCATTCAACACGTGCGCTCGGTAAGCCACCACTTCATTCACGTTCATATTACTTTGTGTACCTGAGCCGGTTTGCCACACCACCAATGGAAACTGATCGTGTAATTTTCCTTCAACAATCTCATCACAAACTTTACCAATCAAATCAGACGTTTCTTTACTCAAAACACCGGCATCTAAGTTGGTGAGTGCAGCTGCTTTTTTGAGGTAAGCAAAAGCCGTAATGATTTCGCGTGGCATTTTGTTGATGTCTTGCGCAATTTTAAAATTATCAATAGAGCGTTGCGTTTGCGCGCCCCAGTAAACATCTGCCGGAACTTCCACTATTCCCATGGTGTCTTTTTCTTTTCTAAAAGCAGTCATTGTGAGTTTTTTTAAGGGTTAATGATTAATCAGCTGCGAATTTACTTTAGTGCAAAACCCTAGCAACAATGCAATCATATTTTTTTAGCACATTTTCTTATTTAGATTAATTCTAAATAGTATATTTGCATAAAAATTACGCTAATGGAAAAACAAAAAAACTTTGTAGCGGTTAATTACATCAACTGCACACCCGAATACCAAGAACGATTTGAACAACTATTTGGCACGCGTGCACATGCCATTGATTTGATGCCGGGCTTTGTAGACATGCAAGTATTAAAACCCAACACCGAGGGCGATGCTTATTTGATAGTGAGCCATTGGGAAACAGAAGATGCCTTCAAAACTTGGACATCTTCTCCGGCCTTTATCGAAGGCCACAAACGTGGGTTTGAAGATTTGCGAAAAGCAAAAGAAGAGGGAAGACCTGCACCAATGAAAAGTGACTTTAAAACATATAAGGTAATTGCAAAATGATGTATCATTATGGCCACAAAACTAGAAACAACAACCTTGGAAAATAATTCAGCGGACAAAGCCGGATGGTTAAAAAAAGGAGGAATACTTGTATTCCTCTTCTTTCTCTTAAAAGGGATAGGTTGGTTGGTACTATTTGGCTTAGTGGCTTTCGGCATAATGGACGAAAGCAACGTGAGCAAACTCAAAGAGTTATTCTCTTTCTAGTTTTGTTATTTGCCGGTGAAAACAGGTTTTCTTTTCTCTAAGAAAGCTGTAGTTCCCTCCACAAAATCATTAGTGGTTACGCACTTACCAAACAATTCGATTTCTGTGTCAAAACCATCAATACCATCTTTGAAGTGAGCGTATACACTTTGAATGACTTGGTTGATAGCGTGAGGAGACATACTCAAGATTTTCTCCAACATGGCTTTGCAAGTATCTATCAACTCAACGGTTTGCACTACATCATTGACCAAACCTAGTTTCTCTGCGCAAGCCGCATCAATGATGTCGGCTGTCATCATCAATTCAAGTGCTTTTCCTTTGCCTATTAGTTGAGTTAATCGTTGAGTTCCACCATAACCCGGTATGAGTCCAAGTTTAACTTCGGGTTGTCCAAATTTTGCATTTTCACTCGCTATGCGAATATGACAAGCCATGGCTAATTCGCAGCCGCCACCCAAAGCAAATCCATTCACAGCAGCAATGATTGGCTTTGGACATATTTCAATTTTATCGAATACATCATGTCCGCGTTGTGCTAGACGTTTGCCCTCTTCTTCGGTCAATCCTTTAAATTCGTTGATGTCGGCTCCGGCCACAAAACTCTTGCTGCCTTTACCGGTGATGATTACTCCTTTTATCTCATCGTTAGAATAAATTTCATCAATCGCTTCGTTGAGTTCGCCAATTACTGCACCGTTGAGTGCATTAAGTTTATCCTCGCGGTTGATGTAGATTAATAAAATGCCATTGCTTAACTCAGTGAGAAGAGTAGTGTATTGTTTCATAAATTTTTAATCGGTTTAGTGTTATCGTTTTTTTTTGAATTAATAATTTCTATGAGTAGCCACCCATTCGGCTACATAGTCTTTGATTTGAACGGTAGGCGTGCCGGGCGCGAAAAGTGTGCCACAGCCAATTTCATTGAGCTTAATCATATCTTCGTCAGGAATGATGCCACCACCGGTGAGGAGCACATCATCCAGCCCCTTTTCTTTCATCAGTTGCAATACTTTAGGAAAAACCGTCATGTGTGCGCCACTCAAGATGCTTATGCCGATGGCATCCACATCTTCTTGCAGTGCGGTATTCACGACCATTTCCGGTGTTTGGCGAAGGCCGGTGTAGATGACTTCCATGCCGGCATCTTTTAAAGAAGTAGCGATGATTTTGGCACCACGATCGTGGCCGTCTAGGCCAACTTTAGCGATTAATATTCGGATGGGTCTTTTCATGGTTGTGTAAAAATAAAACAAGGTACTGTTTTAAGCAGCACCTTGTTTATGTGTTTGTTCTATAAATTAATAATCATCATCAAAGCCGCCACCACCAAAGTCATCATCATCTTCTCCGAAATCATCAAAGTCCTCAAAGTCTTCATCGTCATAGTCATCTTGCTTTGAGGCTTTGCGACCTTTGCCGGCTGATTTTTTCTCAATCAAATCGTCAAATTCTTCTAAGCCTTCCATGCTACTGAGTTCATCTTCAGATGGCTCAACTTCCAACTCATCTTCATCAACTTCCAAAGCGTCATCATCGTCCTCCAATTCATCATCTTCGAAGTCATCATCCTCTTCTTTCTTCGATTTTTTGTTCAATTTAGGATTTTCCTCTTCCTCTTTTTTCTTACGTGGCATGGGTTTCTTGTTTAAGGGTTAAAGATTATGTGAATATAGATTTTTAGGTAATCGTAAAATGCGCTCCAAATGTTACTCAAACAAAAATAATTCTTTTCAAAATTTAAAATTAAATCGTGTCAAAATAATTCAGCGATTTTTTGATCCGCGCTACGCTTTTTTCTTTTCCTAGCAGTGCCATCATATCAAAAATAGTTGGTCCTTGCATGGTGCCCGCTAGTGCCAAACGTAAAACAGGCATAATTTCACCCATTTTTAGTCCGTTGACAGTAATGTAAGTTTTAACAACTGTTTCTAGTGTTTGATGACTAAAATCATCGGCTGTTGCTAGTTTGTCTGCAATGTCTTCAAAAATGTTGCGATTTTCTCTTTTGTATTTCTTACAAATCGAATCGTTGTCATAGTTGTCAATGTCCTCAAAAAAGTAAGTGCCAAGCGTAGGCAAATCATTCAAGAAAACGGCACGCTCTTTCATCAAGTGGCAATACTCAGTGACGAAAGGTAAATCAAACGGGTAGCCTTTGGCGGTGAGTTGGTCTTTGATGGCCAATGCCAATTCCTCATCTGTTTTGTGTTTCAGGTATTGTTGATTAAACCATTTAGCTTTTTCATAATCGAAGCGCGCTCCGGCTTTGTGTACTTTCTCTAGGCTGAACAAGCTTATCAATTCTTCCATACTCATTATTTCTTTGTCGCCTCCGGGGTTCCATCCCAATAACGACAAGAAGTTGATGAAAGCCTCGGGGAAAAATCCACGTTCTCGATAACCGGTTGATGTTTCTCCGGTTTCGGGGTCTGTCCAGTTCAATGCAAACGAAGGAAATCCTAAGCGGTCGCCATCGCGTTTGCTCAATTTGCCATTGCCATCCGGTTTGAGGATAAGCGACAAGTGCGCAAACTTCGGCATGATTTCTTCCCAACCGAACGCCCGATAAAGCAAGACGTGAAGCGGAGCAGAGCTCAACCATTCTTCTCCACGAATAACGTGAGTGATTTCCATCATGTAATCATCTGCTACATTGGCCAAATGATAAGTAGGCATGCCATCGCTTTTGAACAACACTTTGTCATCCAATTGAGAGGTGTTGAACACTACCCAGCCTCTGATTTCATCATGAAATTTAACTTCCTCATTGCGCGGCATTTTGAAGCGAATAACATAAGGCTCGTTGTTGGCTAACTTACTCTCCACTTCATCATGAGGAAGCGTGAGTGAGTTTTTCATGTATTGGCGGGTCACTGCATTGTAGGCAGGGCTCGGTACCCCTTGCGCTTGCATGTTGGCGCGCATCAGTTCGAGGTCTTCGGGCGTGTCGAACGCATAGTAAGCATGGTCGCTGGCGATTAATTTATCTGCATACTCTCTATACAATGCTTTGCGCTCGCTTTGACGATAAGGCGCATGTGGACCATCACCAAATCCAACTCCTTCATTAGGTTCAATGCCACACCATTTTAGCGATTCGATAATGTATTGTTCTGCGCCCGGTACAAAGCGATTTTGGTCAGTGTCTTCTATGCGAAGGATGAAATCTCCGCCCTGCTGTTTGGCTAACAGATAATTATATAGGGCGGTACGAATTCCTCCCATGTGTAAAGGTCCTGTCGGACTAGGTGCAAATCTTACTCTTACTCTTCTGCTCATAGCTGGATTATATATGTGGCGAAAATAACTTTTGTCAGTAAAAACGATAAAATGAAATTTCAGCAAATGCTTTATTTATTTGCGTAGTGTTAGACGCCTTACTTTTTACCAAAACTTCGCCTCTTCTATCGGCTTTATATCCCGATTGCCTCTGGAAGGTGAAAGAGGAGAGTAAAGTCATCTACTTAACCTTTGACGATGGCCCAATTCCCGAAATCACTCCTTGGGTATTGGATTGTTTGAAAGAGCATCAAGCTAAAGCTACCTTTTTTTGTATCGGGAAAAATGTGGAAGCTCATCCCGATATTTTTAAACGAATAGTGGACGAAGGACATGCCGTGGGCAATCACACTTTTGATCACCTAAATGGTTGGAAAACGAATAATCTAGCATACTTTGACAACATTACGCAATGTGACGCAACGCTTGCTAAGTATGGTGTGCCATCGGGGGCTTTGTTTCGTCCACCTTATGGCAAGTTGACCCCCGCACAGTATTTACACTTGAAGAAGCAATACAAAATCATCATGTGGGATGTGTTGAGTTTCGATTTTGATTTGAGTATATCTCAAGAAAAAGTGTTGGACAATATGCTTCAACACACAGAGCCGGGCTCGATTATCGTGATGCACGATAGCCTCAAAGCTATGGATAAAGTGCGCTATGCACTACCCAAACTATTCACTCATTTTACCCCACTCGGGTTTCAATTCAAAACGTTATGAATTTAATAGACACCCATTGTCATCTATACAGCGATGAGTTTAAAGAAGATGTGGCGGAAGCTATTCAACGTGCGGTCACGTTGAAAGTAAACACCATTTTGTTGCCCGCTATTGATGAGGAAACGCATCAACGCTTGATAGATTTAGCAGCTAAACAGCATGATGGTTGCTCTATTTTGCCTATGATGGGCGTGCATCCTTGCAGCATTAAGGAGAACTTTGAAGAAGAGTTGGCGGTGGCGAAATCGTTTTTAGATAATGGTACGAAGTATTGTGCCGTGGGCGAAATTGGTTTAGATTTTTATTGGGATGTGGAGTTTAAAGCACAACAAATTATAGCCTTTGAGCGGCAAATCGAATGGGCGGTGGAGCGAAGTTTGCCGATAGTTATTCATAGCCGAAAATCAACCTATGAGTGTATTCAATCGGTGAAGAAGTATAAAGGAAAAGTGAGCGGAGTTTTTCATTGTTTCAGCGGCTCGAAAGAAGAAGCCGAGGAGATAAAGAAGCTCGGTTTTTTGATGGGCATTGGGGGAGTGGCTACTTATAAGAATTCGGGTTTGAAAGAACTTTTGCCGAACATCGGATTAGAAAACATTGTGCTAGAAACCGATTCGCCTTACCTCAGTCCGGTGCCGCACCGCGGCAAACGCAACGAGTCGGCTCATATTCGTTTGATTGCTGAAGCGGTGGCTGTGGCGTTTAATCTTCCGCTCGATGAAATTGCCCGACAAACCACCGCCAATGCTCAGCGGCTTTTTAAGTTGTAGGATTAATACCCGAAAAATCTATATTCGCAGTCCCAATTTTGTTGGGTTGTTCTAA
>CANGXE010000094.1 GCA_947457525.1 Bacteroidota bacterium
ACGCAACTCAAGCCGCCATATACCAATTCCTTAGAAATGATATGCTTGTGCATGATAGCGTTCATCACATAGATGGGTGATGTTCCGATGTCACCAAAAATAATTCCTAGAGTAATAAGAGCTCCTGCGGCAGAGAGCTCGTGGCCATGTGAACTTTTCTTGTCAGCCATGATAAATTATCAGAATTAGGGTTTGTCGTAGAGCCAATTGAATGCTCCAGCGATTTTAAAGGCGCAAATGTAAATCATTAATTTATGTTAAACCCTAATTATCAAAACGATTTTTTTATCGAACGAAGTTTGAAGATTGTTTTAACGATTAGGCTATTTTCGCACGACAGAAATAAATAGAGGACATGAAAAGATTGTGTATTGCTTTAGGGTTTTTATCACTTGTAGTATTGATGAATGCTTGTAAGTACAGTGAGAAATATCAACAAGTAGAAGTGAAGGATGCATTTGCCATAGGGCTGCCTTCGTGGATGAAGCAAGAAGAAAAATTAGCTCCGGGCGCGGTGTTGGAGTACGCTAATCGTTACCGTAATATATATGTAGTAGGTTTTGTGCAAAAGGCTGATACCGCCAACCAAACTTTTGATCAATTCACCAACACCGGTTTAGACTCCTTGCGAGCATATTTAACCTATCCTTTAGTTGCTGATTCACAACTGGTAGAAATCAATGGATTGAAAGGTGTCCGCGTAGAGTTATTTGGCGAAATGACCAAAGAGAAAATCTATTTTTCAGAGGTTTACCTTCAAGACAATGCTAAGTTTTATCATTTCAGCGTTTGGACTCGTGGCGAAGACCGCAAACTCAAGTATAAAGAAGACATCGGAAAAATTATCGCGTCAATCAAGCCTATTTAAGCAAAAAGTGCTACTTACGCCCTGATGTACTATCTAATAGCTATTCCAATAATTTCCGGTTTAATCGGATGGTTCACCAACTGGGTAGCTATCCAAATGCTTTTTCATCCGCGCCATCCAAGAAAGATTTTAGGCATTACATTTCATGGCATTTTTCCGAAACACCAAGCCGAAGTGGCCGGCAAAATCGGCAACATGATAGCCACAGAGTTGTTGACGCCAGATGATGTAGCGCCTCACCTAAAGTCTGAAGAGCAGATGGCCATGATCAAAGAAACGGTGACGAAGAAGATTGATGAGTACTTAGTAGGCACTTTTCAGAAAAAGCACCCTGTGTTGGCTATGCTCTTGGGCGACAAACGCAAGGATGAGTTTAAGCAAGAGATATTAGAAGAGATTGAATATTTTACCCCCGAAATCATCGACAAAGTGATGAGCAAGGTTCACCGCGATTTTGACGTGGCGAAAATCATCACCGAGCGCGTGGCCGAGTTGGAAGTGGACAAACTCGAGGAGCTGATGATGAGTATTTTGGAGAAGGAATTTAAGTTCGTAGAATATATAGGAGGAGTCATCGGCTTCATTTTGGGGCTATTTCAAGTCGGACTGGCCTTGTTGAGCTAAGTCAATTGTCACAGAATTGTCATTTTCGGAGTTTTAAGATTACACTGCTTTTAGTCATACATTATAAGTGTTTTCTAAATGTATATTTGACCGCTAATTTTTTTAAACAAAACTCAATAAAACACATGAAAACAAAATTTACACTACTCGCTTCATTAGTGGTGTTCTTCTTCGGAGTGAACGCTCAACAACTTTCTAACCCGGGTTTCGAAACTTGGACAGATCCAAAAAATCCTGATGGTTGGGTAACTTTCGCTTCATTGGTAGGACAGCCAATTGGTTTGGTAACTAAAGACACTGCCGACAAAGTACAAGGATCAGCTTCAGTTAAAATCAAAACCGACTCAATTCAAGCCGGTCCTCAAGGAAAGATATTGTTGCCGGAAGTTGTTTCTTTAGGTACAGGTCAATATGCTCCACCGGCTATCAATTTTAACCCGGTTTTCTTTCCTTTCCGTCCGGACACTTTGTTTTTTGCTTACAAATATGTGGCAACAGCCGATACTGCTTTTTTAAGTATTGTAGCCAAAAATGGTGCAACATCATTAATCAATGGCGGACTTCCATTGCCTGTAGCTGCTCAATGGAACTTAATTTTTATCCCAATCACAGGAAATTATGCAAATGCGTCTAGCCCCGATTCTATGTTGTTGCAATTCACTTCTAGTATTGGAAATGGAAAAGCAGGTTCTACTTTAAATGTGGATGCTATCCGTTTTGGTTATGTAAACCTACCTTCTTTTATTGAAGACATCAGAAACGACATCAAAGTGAGTGTGTTTCCAAATCCATCAAACAATGTAGTCAACATCGAAATGAGCGAAGCTGTGAGCAACGCTACTGTAATGGTTTATGACATGAACGGTCGCGTGATGACTCACGAATTTATGACCGGCAACGCACACCAACTTAGTGTAAACAACTGGGCTACCGGTTTGTATACCTACGTGGTGCTTTCTGGCGACAAAGCTGTTTCGAAAGGAAGATTGAGCGTAAGCCAATAGTCAACACCCACAAATAATTTACAAGAAATGCCTCCACGTTTGGGGGCATTTTTTTTATTTATACACTTGTCTGCGCAGAATGGCATACAGCCAAATGAAAAAGAACCCAATGGCTATCATATAGCCCGTAAAACTCCATTTGTTGATGCCATAGTAGAATTTCATGTCTTCGGGATAGTTGCCCAAGAGGGCAATGGAAGAAGCGATGATGAGCGCGCAGATGATGTTGACGAAAGATTGACGAGTGCTGACGCTGTCCCATTTTTTGAGGGCGTAGCCGTAGCCTTGCAGCTCCACTTCGGTGTGTAGTTTTCCGGTGGAGATTTTCTGCATGATGCCGCGCAGTTCTACCGGGAAGCTGTTTAAAAATCCGGTCAAGTCGTTGAAGCGCTGCGTAGCTTCGTTGAGTAGGTTTTCGGGTTTGAGTTGCTCGGTGAGCAAGCGCTGTCCGTAGGGGCGAATAAATTCGTAGGTCTTAAAGTTGGGGTGCATTTTTTTGCCAATGCCTTCGAGAATGGCAAAGGCACGGAAAATCAAAAACACACCGCCCGGCACGGTGATATGGTAATCGTACATGATTTTCTGCAAGCGATTAATCATCTCTTGGATAGAACTTTCGCCCACATCCAAATCGGCAAAGTCTTCAATCAGGTCGTTGAGGTCATACACAAATTGGCGCATGTCGGTGATGCTGTCTTCCACCGCTAGTTTGCGCATCTGTTGCGCCATTTCGCGCGCATCGCGTTTCGCCATAGCGATGAAAATGCCCGCAAAAGCGTATTTATCTTTTTTCATCAGCTGCCCCACCATGCCAAAGTCGAGGAGAATGATGGTGCCGTCTTGGTTCACGAGAATGTTGCCCGGATGCGGGTCGCCATGAAAATAGCCAAACTCAAAAATCTGGGATAAGTAAATGTTCATGCCGCGCTCTACAATGCGAGCCGGGCTGATGTTCCATTCGCGCAACTGCGCCACATCAGTAATCTTGCAGCCTTTCACAAACTCCATGATGAGCACCTTGTCGGTAGAAAACTCACGATACGCTTTCGGCACGTAGAAATCGCTGTTGTTTTTATACACCGTTCTGAACCGCTCGATGTTTCGCGCTTCGTTGCTGTAGTCCAACTCTTTGGTGATAGCTCGCTCAAACACCCGTACCACTTCTTCGGCATTCAAAATGCCTTGTTTTTTGAGGTAGCGATCCATGCGGCTCACCCCCTCTTTAATGATACTAAGGTCTTGTTCGATTTGTTCTTTTACTCTTGGACGCTGAATTTTGACCACCACTTCTTCGCCCGTTTTCATGGTTGCTTTATGCACCTGTCCAATAGATGCCGAAGCCATTGGTTTTTCGTCAAATACCTCGAAAAGGGTAGTGAGTTTTTTGCCGGTTTCGCGTTCGATGATAATTTTGACATCGGCAAATGGAAACGGAGGAACACGGTCTTGCAGTTTTTCAAACTCCTTCACCAACTCTTCTGGGATAATATCCGGGCGATTGCTGAGTACCTGCGCCAACTTCACAAACGTAGGACCAAGTTCCTCACAAGCCATGCGGATACGCTCCCAGCGGGTGTACTCCATCACGGGTTTCTCGTCCCGTAGCCAACGAATACGCATACTCTCCGTAACGAGGTTGCGCATAGTCGAATTGGCTATGAAATCTTCAAACCCATATTTGATGAGGATGCCGAGTATTTCGCGGGTGCGATTAAGATTGCGGAAGGTTTGGTCAAAAATCATGTCACTATAAAAATAGAAATCTACTTGTACAAATGTAATAATCCCGACTGCTTATAAAACAAAAAACCTGTCGCACTTTCGTATGGACAGGTTTTTGAAGATATATAGCTATATGAAAACTATGCTGTTGGAGCTGAAGGTGTTGCCGGAGCTGCTTTTTTCACCACTTTCTTTTTAGCGGCTACTTTTTTCTTAGCTACCGGTTTTGCTACCGGTTTAGCGGCTGGTTTTGCAACGCCTGCTTTTTTTACAGTCAATTGTTTTTCCAATTGCTCTACGCGTTTTTGCAATTTGCCTACTTCAGCAGCAGATAGTTTTACAAATTTGTGAACGGCTTCGTTGTATTTAGCTTCGATTTCCGGTCTGCGCGCTTCTACTTTTTTAATAGCATCAGCTACGATTTTTTTGCCGTCAGTCTCGCTAACTTTGCCTTTTTTTACCAGTTCGTTAACTGATTTTTGAACTACTTCTGCTGTGTGTGCAGCCAAACCAACACCAGAGTAAAAATACTTCTTTAGTGTTTCTTGAACATTGTTGTTTGCCATGATAAATGTTTTTTAAATTGGTTAATAATATAATAATGGTGGGTTGTCATAATTAATGCCAAAGCGACATTGCACTGCAAAAATAACACTATACTTTCGGCTTAAACAAGTTTTTAGATTAAGTTTTTGTTGCTAAACCCCAATAAACACAAGGGTTTGACCATTTTATATATAATATTTCTATATATAAATATTTTTTTCATTGGTAAAACAGCTCGGTAATAGTGTCAGTACATAATGTCAGCGTTAACACAATTTGGCTGATTTTGTAGCTTTGTTACATTCACTTTCTAAAATCAACACATGCTAAAACCATTAGAGTACCTCTATTTTGCCATTGCTGCCACAGAAGTTTATGCCGAAGCCACCAACAATGTGACTTTACGCTTTTTCAGTAAACCTTTATTGATGGTGGTGTTGATTTGGTTTTATCTTTCTCAAGCCAATGACTCGAAGTCCCAGTTTCACCGCTTGATGATTTGGGCATTTGCCTTTAGCTGGGTGGGCGATGTGGCGCTGATGTTTGTGGGCGAAAAAGGCACTTCGCTTATGGGTATTCCGCAACATCCGGATTTCTTTTTGGTGGGTTTAGTGGGTTTTTTGATTACACATATTCTTTATACGATTGTCTTTGCCAAAGTAGATTTGCCTAGCGTGAAACCTATTTTAAAGAGTAAACCTTGGTTATTGCTTCCATTGTTGGCTTACATGGCCATTTTGATCTCACAGTTAGTGCCGGCCATCTACGGTGTAGAGTTGACTAAACCTTTCTTAGCTCCGGTTTTGGTCTATTCCACAGCAATTGCCACTATGGTAGTTTTTGCACTTAACCGCTATGGCAGAGTAGACGATAGCAGTTTTGCTTTAGTGTTTGCCGGAGCCATCCTATTTATGATTTCGGATAGTATCATTGCCATCAATAAATTTATTGTTCCGTTTGATTTCGCCCGCATTGCCATCATGGTGCTTTACATTTCCGGCCAATACTTGATTTCTAAAGGCTGTTTGAAACAACAACAAGTAGCGGGTTAATATTTTACTAGATAGAGTTTTCTGACTTAACAATTGAGTAATGATTTTTAAACTTGAAGTCATTATTTTCATCGCTTCAAAATAAAAATTATGAAACAAATCTTCTTCGTATGCTTATTGATTTCAGGGTTAAAAAGCTTTGCTCAAAACGAAGTGAAATGGATGCTTAGCGGAGCCTTGACGCCTTCCTCAGTGTCACTTCGCGCTAAAATGAGCACCAACAGCAATAATGTACGTGCGGCACTTTCGACCACCAACCCTCCTTCGGCTCCTTTTATCTACAGCAATGTGGCTAAAGCCGATAGCGTTGAAAATAATTTTATGGTTCGGTTAGACGTTAGCGGTTTGCAGCCAGCCACCACTTATTACTACCAAATTGAAGCTGATGGAATAGAAGATACTAGTCCGGAAGATATTGGCACTTTTAGCACCACTGCGGTGGGGCCATCTAGTTTCTCCTTTATGGCCGGTTCGTGCAATCGCGAACCAAACACCAAGACATACAACGACTTCATGAACTTCAACCCGCTTTTTTATCTCAACTGTGGCGACTTGCACTATGCCGATCCTAACTCGACAGATGTGAAC
>CANGXE010000095.1 GCA_947457525.1 Bacteroidota bacterium
CGTTGTTCATTTTTTCGGGCTTTGTCAAAGCGGTTGACCCACTGGGCACGAGCTATAAAATGCATGAATATTTTGAAGCTTTTGCGCAGGAAGGTGGCCGTGCTTTGTGGGAATATCTAGCAAATTTTTCAACACCTTTTGCGATTATCATGATTGCCGCTGAATTATTTGTAGGGTTCATGTTACTCATTGGCTGGAAACCGAGATTTACCGTAGCAATTATCTGGTGGTTGACGTTGTTCTTCACCTTGCTCACGGGTTACACATTCCTTTCGGGCTATGGTATCACGAAGTTGTTCATACTTTCCTCCACTGTTGTGCTTATATTTTTTGCTTCTCTCGCACTAACTGAAAATCAACGTACTAGGAAACAATTACTAATAGCTTCGTTTGTCTCATTGATAGCATTGTTAGTTATTGGAAAATTTACTTCGCTGTTTTTTACTATTCCTTTTGCAGAGGCGAAAATGAAAGTGACCGACTGCGGTTGTTTTGGTGATTTTATCAAACTGAAACCATGGGAAACATTTTACAAAGACATCATTCTGGATATTATGATTTTTGTTTTAGTGCTTTCCACCAGCCAAATCAAGCGAGTGTTTACAGGAACTATCAATACTGTTTTAGTGGCTTCAACAGCCATTGCTTCTTTGGCATTGTGTTGGTACAGTACATATGAAAATGAACCACCAATAGACTTTCGTCCTTATGCCATAGGCAACAACATTCCTGAATTGCGAAAAGTGAAAAAAGAGGCAAAAGTTGAAATGGTGTTTGTTTATCGTAGCAATAAGACCGGTGAGAACAAGGAGTTTAGTTATGATGACGTAATGAAAGGCAAAATGGATTATGCCGAATATGACAGCATGATTGAGCGCAAAGATAAAGTGCTTGATCCGGGTATTCCGGCCAAAATCACCAATTTGCGCATTGAAAATGAAGAAGGTTTAGATTTGACGGATTCTATTTTTGCTTATCCTGGTTACTCATTGATGGTGGTGGCTTATAACCTTAAAAAATCTACCGAGGCAGGATTTGCACCCCTCAATAAATTAGCTACAGTTGCAGATGAATCAAAAGTGCCATTCTTTGGTGTTTGTCTCAACGATGGCGGTGTTGAAGCATTTAAAGAACGAAACCTAATAAAGTACGAGTTTTACAGTGCTGATGAAACACCTTTAAAAACCATTCTTCGTTCAAATCCGGGTTTGGTATTGCTTAAAAACGGAGTGGTGGTAAACAAATGGCATTACAAACATTTGCCAACAGCCGATGAATTAAAATCGTATTTTCGTTAAGCATGGAAATTCTTAAATTCATTGTTAAGCGACTGCTCAATGGAATGTTGGTCTTGATTGGCGTCATTCTAGTGATTTTTGTTTTATTCAACATTCTTCCAGTTAACAGCGCTCGGATGACACTCGGACAAAGAGCAGATACAGCTTCGGTGGCGGCCATAGAGCGTGAATTTAGATTGAATTTGCATTGGTACAGTCGCTTAACGCTTTACTTTAATGACCTTTCTCCCATTTCTTTTCATCACTTAGAAGACGAGTCGCACACTACCTATTTGGATCCTGCGCAAATCAGTTTTACTAAGCTATTGGCTTTTGGTGAAACATCATTGGTATTTAAAGCGCCATATTTAGGTAAGTCGTTTCAGACAAGACGAAAAGTAAGTGAACTTCTGGGCGAAAAAATTTACCCGACTTTTGTATTGGCTATTTCAGCTATGCTTTTAGCTTCAGTTGTGGGTATAGTTTTAGGTGTTTTTGCCGCCATTAAGCAATACAGTGTTTGGGATAATTTGATATTGATTTTCTCCACATTCGGCATTTCTCAGCCGGCCTATTTTTCGGGAATTATTCTGGCGATGATTTTTGGCTACTACCTTAGCGATTGGACGCACCTGAATGTGAGAGGTTCTTTGACTGACATAAACTTCGATGGCGAAACCATCACCGTTTGGAAAAACCTTTGGTTACCTATGTTGGCTTTAGGAGTTCGTCCGGTGGCTATCATTACACAACTCACCCGTAGCTCGATGCTCGATGTGTTGAGCCAAGATTACATTCGTACGGCTAAAGCAAAAGGACTTTCATATTTCTCCGTGGTGTTTAAACACGCTCTTCGCAACGCCATGAATCCGGTGGTCACGTCCATTTCGGGATGGTTGGCAGCTTTGCTCACCGGAGCATTTTTCATTGAGAAAGTTTTCGATTATAAAGGGTTGGGTTTGCAAACTATCGAGTCGCTTCTTTCATTCGATTTTCCGGTAGTAATGGGAGCTGTGCTTTTTGTGGCGTTCATCTTTGTGGTGATGAATATATTCACTGATATTCTGTATTCTATTCTTGACCCTCGTGTCACTGTAAAATAATCTTCCATGAAACCCATTTTTATTGTCGGTTTTATGGGCGCAGGTAAATCTACCTTCGGTAAAAAGTTAGCAACAAAGCTGAAAATAGAGTTTTTGGATTTAGACCAACATATTGCCTCGGTGAATGGATTTAAGTACTTGGCGGAATACATCAATACTAAAGGGTTGAGCACATTTCGTCAAGTCGAATCGGAGTTGCTGAAGTCTTTGCCTAATAAGCCAATGGTGGTGGCCACAGGCGGAGGAACGCCTTGTTATTTTGATAACATGATTTGGATGAAACAAGCCGGTTTGGTAATTTATCTCAAACTAGACGAAGGCATTTTGATTAGCCGATTGAAACAAAGCGATTTGAGTAAGCGTCCATTGCTAAAAGATAAATCTCCGGATGAGATAACAGATTATGTGCACGTACTACTCAAAGAAAGAGCACCCTTTTTTGAGGATGCTCACATTACTTTTTATCCTCAAACAGACGACTTAGATGCTCTCGTAAAACAGATTAAAGTTTACTTAAAAAACAATTAGCCGTTTGATTCATTTGGTTTCAATGGAGTATCACTATTTTCATTGGCGGTTTTAGTGGCCGGTTTTTGAATTTTCTCCAATGTAGAACGAATGTCTTTCAATTTATCTTCCTTAGACGCAATCGTGTCATTCAACAAATTTTTCTTTACGTTGATTAATTGCAACTCCAATGAGCGCAAGTTGTTGCCGTTTGCTTTTTTCTCTAAGTATTCTAAATCTTTTTTGTCGCGTTGAAGTGACGTTTCCATTTTTTGAATGACCTCTGTCAATCCTTTCACGCGGATAGCTGTTTTGTCATTAAAGAACAAATTTCGTTGTTGGTTGATGTAGTGAAACACTGTGTCAAACGCTTTCTTCAATTGCGCATCATCTGCTTTGGTGTAGCGACTTTTTCTGCTTTCGTTCTGCAATGTTTTTAGTTCTTCTTGCAGTTCTTTGAAGTTTGACTTTTCATTTATACCAGCTTTGAATGCATCAATTTTTGCAATGATTTCATCCCGAAGTTTTGCTGAAGCTTGTTCAAATTCTACACTTTCTGTTTTTCTAAACGTTTTTAATTTTTCGAAAATGGCATTGACATCATCTTTGATTTTATCCAAACTACTCTGACTGATGTCGCGCTCTTTTCTGTGCTCGAGTACGCGCTCCCAAAAGGCCTTACTGTCATCGAACAATTGGCGATCGTATTGAATTAGAGCAGCAGCACGTTTTTTTAATTCATCAAGCTCTAACAAATAGCTCTCCCAAAGTTTGGCAGTAAGCAACTGATAAGCCCACTCGTTTTGCTTCGTACGAATTTTGCCTGTTTCTTCCGACTTAATATCATCCGGCAAAATGGAGTCCGCATTTAAGTTGGGTGTGATAAGTGTTGAGGCCTCGCCAAATTCGAATGTTTCACCGTTTACCCAATTGGTTTCTAAGAATTTCACTTGCTCAGCAGAGAGCAATTTTTTTGGCGTGATATATAAATCTAACTTAAACAACTCTTCGTGCAATTGATAAGCTAACAACACTACTTCTTCTGCTTTATTAATACCTGTAACTGTGAAACGTGATAACATTAGTCAATAAATTTGTGATTGATTTTTTAATAGTCGGGTAAAGATAATGCTTCACCGCTTATTTTCTATGATTAGTTCAAAATAGTGCTTCAGGTATATTTAAGTTCAATACAACTTTTTGTTTTTGAAGTAATGCAAAATCGTTCATCTAGTCTATGTCCTACCACCCAAACTATGCGTCCATCTGATTCTAAAATCCAAACATTTTCTTTTTCATGAACCGGCATTTTTATATCGCCAAAAAACTTTTTTAGTTTCTTTTTTTTGCGGTTCATGCCGTTGGGATAAAAGTAATCGCCATCTTTCCATCGTCTAATCACCAATGGGAATGTCAATTCATTAGCATCTACAAAAGCAACTTTGTTGTTTTTTAATTTGCTGATATCCGGAAGTGTGGTGTGTACTGAAGATAGAGTGATTTTATTTGTACCCAATAGCGCTTCGCTCTCGTTTGATTGAATCAATTGGATGGTAAATTCCTTTTCAGGAAGTGTGGTCAGAATGAAAAAAGCACGGTCTTTGATAACCCTTGCTTTGCTAGATAAAAATTGTTTGCCGGACTCTGAATCTAAAGCTTGTAA
Organism: Bacteroidota bacterium; assembly: GCA_947457525.1. GTDB lineage: Bacteria > Bacteroidota > Bacteroidia > Chitinophagales > LD1 > Bog-950. The sequence continues at coordinate 4,551 of CANGXE010000095.1, forward strand.
CATATCCTCAATTTGCGTAGCATTAAAATCAAATTCGCTTAAATACTCATAGAGAAAAGATGCGGCATGAGGTTCATTAAGAAGTTTGGCAATCGGAATGTAAATGTCATTTTTGCGGGGTAAGAAAAGTTGTTTGGAAAGCTTCTTTATTTTTGCTTCGTACAATCTTTCTAACTCATCAAACAACTCCATTTTTTTTGACCAAGTAGCTTCCAATGCCGGATTTATTTCTTTAAGCACCGGAATAACACGATTTCTGATTTTGTTTCTGGCGTATTTAACCTCAACGTTGGAGCTGTCTATTCGAAATGTAACATTTTCTTTATGCTGAAAAGTTTTAAGCGCAGCTCGGTCAGCAAATAACAGCGGTCGAATAATATCTTTCACTTTTGCTTGAATGCCTCGCAATCCTTTGATGCCTGTGCCTTTGGTGAGATTGTAAAGCGTAGTTTCTAAACTATCGCTGGCATGGTGAGCTGTAGCAATGAAGTCAAACTTCTGCGCCATTTTAATCTCGCGAAACCATTCGTAGCGCAACTGACGAGCTGCGGCCTGAATGGAAAGCTTGTTTTGTTCCGCAAAAGATTTGGTGTCAAATTTTTTGACAAAAATTTCAACACCATATTTTATAGCAAGTGATTGAACAAAGTTTTCATCTTCATCTGATTCTGTACCACGCAAAGAAAAATTACAATGCGCTATCGCAAAAGGAAATTGTGCTTGGTGAAACAATTCACAGAGTACGCTAGAATCTAAGCCACCACTCACTGCTATAAGTGTTCGTTTTTTTGCAGAAGCCAGTTTTTTTTGCTCGTTGAACGCAATAAATTTTTGTAGAAATGTTTGCTTAGTCATAGAGCAGATTAGTGAGTGCTTCGTTTAGCTCGCGCCAATTTTTTTGTTCGTTTTTCTCTTTGGTAATGATTAATCCATTTTCGTAGCAATCTTTAGCTTTTTCGTTTTCGTTCAACTGTTCATATAATTTTCCCAAGTGAAGATAAGTGGCCGTGTAGTCAGGATGCTTTTCGCGTAAGCGTTCCAAGTAATCTTTTGCCTTGCTCCAATTTTCTACGCTAATGTACTCCAAGCCAATGGCAAAAAGCAAAAAATCGTCATTCGGTTTTTGCTTTTCAAGTTGAAGCAGGATAGATAATCGGTTCATATTATAAAATAGTTGAAATCTTGTCGAACAATGGTAGGGAAAATAATGTTTTGAAAATTACTATTGTTAGATATTTTCGCCCTGCAAATAAAAAAATAACCTATGAAAATTCTTGTTCCTATAGCTAAAGTTCCAGATACGACTTCAAAAATCGCATTCACGGACAATAACACTAAATTCAATACGGATGGTGTTACTTTCATTATGAATCCAACAGATGAGTGGTACGCCCTAGTTCGCGCTTGCGAGTTAAAAGAAGCTAACGGTGGCGAAGTGACTGTTATCCACGTGGGTGGTGCAGACTCGGAGCAAATCATCCGCAAAGCATTGGCCATTGGCGCAGACAAAGCGGTTCGCGTAGATGCTGATCCAACAGATGCATATTTTGTTGCCGCTCAGATTGCAGAGCACGCAAAAACAGAAAACTATGATTTGATTATAGCCGGAAAAGAAACCATTGACTACAATAGTTTCGAGGTAGGTGGCATGATTGCTGAGTTCTTGGACTTGCCAGCTGTGGCTTTAGTTCAAAAGTTAGACATTTCCGGTGGAGTAGCCACTATAAAAAGAGAGATTGAAGGTGGAACAGAAACTGTAGAAGTAAAACTTCCATTGGTGATTTGCGCACAAAAAGAATTGGCTGAAGCACGCATTCCAAACATGAAAGGTATCATGGGCGCTCGTTCTAAGCC
>CANGXE010000096.1 GCA_947457525.1 Bacteroidota bacterium
AAGGAAAAACTTTATGCATTCCTACCATCTTCATTTCTTATACTGGTGAGTCTTTAGATTACAAAGCACCTTTATTGAAAGCATCACATTTCTTAGAGGAGGCTGCTTTGCCTGTAGTTCATTTGTTTGAAAAAGAAGCTACACGTGTCACTGCCACTCTGGGTTGGGAGCAAGAGTATTTCTTGATTGATGAAGCGCTTTTCTACCAACGTCCTGATTTGATGTTTTCGGGTCGCACCTTGTTTGGTGCTGCGCCTCAAAAAGGCCAACAATTTGAAGATCACTATTTCGGTTCAATTCCGGAGCGCGTTTATGCTTTCATGCTTGATTTAGAAGCAGAGTCGCATAAATTGGGTATCCCGGTAAGAACTCGTCACAACGAGGTTGCTCCAGCTCAATTTGAGTGTGCACCAATGTTTGAAGAAGTAAACGTAGCCGTTGACCACAACCAATTGTTGATGGACTTAATGGAGCGAATTGCGCGCAGACATCGCTTGCGTGTGCTCTTGCACGAAAAACCATTTGCCGGCATCAACGGAAGTGGTAAGCACAACAACTGGAGCTTAGGCACCGACACTGGCAAAAACTTACTTTCTCCTGGTAAGACACCTAAAAACAATCTATTATTCTTGACTTTCTTCGTAAATGTGGTTAAGGCTGTGAATGAATATGCCGACCTACTTCGCGCATCTATCGCCTCAGCTAATAATGACCACCGCTTAGGTGCAAATGAAGCGCCACCGGCAATCATTTCTGTTTTTACAGGTTCATACATGGCCGATGTGTTGAGTGAAATCGAGAAACGTGTTGCCAAAGACAAATATGATGAGTTAACCAACGCTAACTTGAAATTAGACATCCACAATAAAATTCCGGATGTAATGTTAGATAACACTGACCGTAACCGTACTTCTCCATTTGCTTTTACCGGCAATAAATTTGAATTCCGTGCTGTAGGCTCTTCGGCAAACTGCGCATTGCCAATGACTATTATGAATGCCATTGTAGGTAAACAGTTATTGTTGTTCAAAGCCGAAGTTGATAAACTAATCAAAGGTGGCGAAGGCAAAGAAGGTGCTATCATGCGTGTGTTGCGTCAATACATCACTGATAGCAAACGTATTTGTTTTGAAGGCGATGGCTACAGCCAAGCATGGGAAAAAGAAGCAGCAAAACGTGGTTTAAACAATGTGAAGACTACACCTTATGCTTTAGAGTTTTACAAATCTAAAAAAGCAAAAGAAGTTTTGGTGGACACAGGTATCTATTCTGCTCGTGAGCTAGAAGCACGCGTAGAGATTTTCCACCACAGCTATGTCTTGAAAATTGAAGCAGAAGCGAGCATCATAGCCGACTTAGCTACCAACCAGATCATTCCGGCAGGTTTAGACTATATGAACAAATTAATCGAAAACATTAAAGGGTTGAAAGAAGTGGGCATAGCTGCAGCATCTTACAAAGCACAAAAAGAAATTTTAGCGGAAGTAGCAACTCATGTTAACGCTATTCAAGTAAACGTAGCTAAGTTAAATGAAGCCTCTACTAAAGCATACCACGCCAAATCGACACCTGAAATGTCAAAAGCATTCTGCGACAAAGTGAAGCCATTAATGGAAACGATACGCGAACATGTTGATGCCTTAGAAACTGTGGTGGACGACACCGCTTGGCCATTGCCGAAATACAGAGAGATTTTATTTATAAGATAAATCATCCTAATCCACTAGGACACCATTAAACCTCAATCAGTGCAACTACTGATTGAGGTTTTTTTATTCACACTTAATATTTTCTCTTATTAAAATCTGCATATTAGCCTTTAGATTATGGCTAAAGATACTTTTGAAACCATTGAAGCAAGCATCAAGAAACGAGAGTATGCTCCGGTTTATTTTTTTTGTGGAGAGGAACCTTTTTTCATAGATAAACTTACGGATTTACTGGAAGCAACTGTGTTGAATGATATGGAAAAGGCATTCAACCAATCAGTGCTTTATGGCAAGGATGTAAACGCGAGACAGATTGTTGAAACTTGCGGACGCTTACCTATGATGGCCGAGCGACAAGTGGTTATCATTAAGGAAGCTCAAGCACTAAGTTTAAAGGAGGAGGAAGAAAAGCAACTCTTGAGTTACCTCAAAAATCCGGTTAAGAGTACAGTCTTAGTTTTTGCATGGAAACATGGGAAGCCGGACGGACGAAAATCAATTGGCAAAGAGTTACAAAAAAGTGCAATATATCTTGAGACAAAAAAGATGTACGAAAACCAAGTTGGCGCTTGGGCGAAAAGTTGGCTCAACGAACGGAAATTTAAGATTGAAGAACAAGCCACAGATTTGTTGGTGGAGTCTTGTGGCACAGACCTTTCAAAAATTGCGAACGAATTAGAGAAACTCATCATCAACAAAGAAGCCAAAACTACAATTTCGGTAGCTGACATTGAGAAACAAGTTGGGGTGAGTCGAGAGTATTCGGTGTTTGAATTGAGCAATGTGTTGATGCAAAAAAACAAAACTAAAGTCTATAAAATTGTCAACTATTTTGTAGCCAACCCTAAGAATGGTCCAATGCCGCTTGTGGTTGGTAATATTTATAGCAGTTTCAGCAAATTGCTCATTTGTCATACCAACAAAAATGCTCCTTCCAATGAATTGGCGGGCAAGCTTGGCGTTAATCCTTTTTTTGTAAAAGACTATTTGAGCTACATCAACAAGTATTCGATAGCTAAAATCGAACAAGTTTTTTATCTGTTGGAAGAATATGACTTACGCTCAAAAGGGGTAAACAATAACGGACTTTCGGATGGGCAGTTGCTCAAAGAATTGACTTATAAAATTTTAGCTTTATAAACTTATGCCCATGAAAAAATCTTCTTTTGTTATACTTTTCATGTTATTGCAACTTGTGGCTTGCGCGCAAAAAAAATCTTGTGCTGTTGTTTTAATAGAAGCCACTTCTAGAAACTGGGTGGCCGGTGCTGGCGGAAGAACAGGCACAGCCTATCGATTTAAATTAAAGACTAAAACCAACACTCACATAGAATTCTCAGGTTTGTGGATAGGTAAAAAAAGTGTGCCAATTACTTTAGAATATGATGCTTTAACACCGCCCATTAAATCTAAAAAAGGAGATGTTGTTTATGTAACAACTAATGTCATCAATAATGTCGAAGAAATAGATTATTCACCCAAAAAACTACCGTTTAGTTACAAAGGAGTTGCACTTTTACAACTTACCATTTCGGATAAGGTACAGTACCTTTTCGTGAAATCATTTAGGTTTTTAGAGCGATTATCTGGCGAGTAGTTTTTTCATCTTGCTGGATAGCTGATATTAAATCATGTAAAGAATTGAACTTCTTTTCAAGCCGAATAAATGTATCAAAATAAACAGTAATATTTTCGCCATAAATATCTCTGTCAAAATCAAGAATATTTACCTCTAGTGTCTGCACTTTGGCTTCGAAAGTAGGATTATAGCCGATACTCATCATACCATTAAATCGCTGTGTATTCTCTCCTATTTTTACGGTCACAGCATAAATACCTGAAGCTGGAATTAACTTATGCTTGTCGTTAATATGGATGTTTGCAGTTGGATAACCCAATTTGCGTCCATTTTGCAACCCTTTCACCACAGTGCCTGATAGTGAATATGGATGACCAAGCAATTCCGCTGCAAATTTCACTTTCCGCTCGCCTAATGCTTTTCTGATTTTAGTAGAACTTATGTCAATATCATCTAGTGTTTCCTTTGTGATTTCTTGCACTTCGTAACCATACTGCTTCTCTCCTGATTTAAGCAATGCAAAATCGCCTGTTCTGTTTCGACCAAACTTATGGTCGTATCCTATAACAATATACTTTGGATGAAAATTTTTGACTAAAAAATCTTCTATATAAAATGCTGCATCTTGCTCAGAGAAATCTCGACTAAACGGCACTACCACTAGGTTATCAACACCTGAAGCTGCCAACAATTCAATTTTTTCCTCCAATGTGTTCAGTAATTGCAGCGTTGTATCTTCGGGATTAATGACCAAGCGGGGATGCGGATAAAAAGTAATGAGAATGCTTTCTCCTTTAATTTGCTTCGATAAAGATTGAATGCGCTGTATCAGTTTTTGATGTCCGAGATGAACGCCATCAAATGTGCCAATAGTAATCACTGAATGGGTAAACTCGGGCAATTGGTTCAAGTCGCGATAAACTCTCATAGCGCAAATGTAAAGATTATGCTTTATTCAATTCAAGGAGTAACTTATCCAATTCCCAAGCTTGTGCAAGGTTAAAATCACCAATCTGGGTGCGACACAATGCTTGCAGATAAGCTCCGCTTTCTGCGGCTTTTCCAAAATCATTCGCTAATGAACGAATGTAGGTTCCTTTGCTACATTTCACTAAAAAATTAACCTCCGGCAAAGCTATACTTGTTAAATCAAAATCATGAATAAAAACAGTTCTTGATTTAAGAGGCGCTACATCAATGCCTTCGCGTGCATTCACGTAAGAAGCCACGCCATCTACTTTAATAGCAGAGTAAATAGGTGGAAATTGTTGTAATTCGCCTTTAAATTTGTGCGTTGTTTGTGCGAGTAAATCTGATGTCAAATGCCCTGTTGGGAAATACGCATCAACTTCTTTTTCTAAATCATAAGAAGGTGTTGTAGCGCCCATAAAAAATGTTCCGGTATACACTTTATCCATACCTGTAAATTCATCAATACGCTTGGTCATTTTTCCAGTACAAATCAATAGTAAACCTGTAGCTAATGGATCAAGTGTGCCGGCATGGCCCACTTTGATTTTTTTATTTCCGGTCAATCTGCGAAGTGCGTAGCGAACTTTATTCACCACGTCAAATGAGGTCCAAGTCCTCGGCTTGTTAATGAGCAAGACTTCCCCTTCTTCAAAATCCATTACTCGGTAATTTCAAGCTTGTAACCCATTGCCATAGCCACAAGGATAGCCACCCCTAAGGCGATTCTGTAATAACCAAAGAAGCTAAGACCATATTTTGTAATCAAATTGATAAAAAACTTGATTGCAATGACACCAACAATAAAGGAAATCACATTGCCAATGAGTATGAATTGAATGTCTGTGCCTCGGATAAGATCAATGCCTTTGTATAATTTATAGATTGAAGCTGCAGTAATAGTCGGCACAGCCAAAAAGAAAGAAAACTCAGCTGCACGTTTGATATTCAACTTTTTATAAAGCCCGCCAATTATTGTTGATGCAGAACGCGACACACCTGGTATCATCGCTATGCATTGAAAGCAACCAATGATGAAAGCTTGTGCCCATCCGATGGATATCTTTTTCAATACTTTCTTTTTTACTTCAATTCCGAACTCATTCACTTCTTTCACTTCTACCATTTCCTCATCATGAGCCGCTTCTTCAATTTGTTGTTGAAAATAACGATCAGTGAAAATCAAAACGATGCCGCCAATGATAAGCGAAACAGCTACAGTGATAACGCTTGAAAGAAGCGAGTCAATGAAATCATTTAGCAAAAAACCTAAAACGGCAGCCGGAAGAAAGGCAACAAACAGTTTAAAATAGAAATCAAGCGATTGAAAAAATCGCTTCCAATAAAGGAACAAAACTGCTAAAATGGCGCCAAACTGCACATTGATGATATACATGTTGGTGAACGCATTTTTTTGCATTCCCAAAAAGGCTTCTGTCAAAATTAAATGTCCGGTAGAGGATACCGGTAAATATTCGGTCAGGCCCTCAACTATAGCCAAGATGACCGCTTCGGTAGTGGTCATTACAGCTTAGGTCGTTTTAAAATCGCGTAAATTTCAATAGCAAAACCAATCATCACAACAATAGGAGCAAGTGTAATTCTTCGAAAGCTATACAATTCCTCTTTAGGAAAAACATTAGGGTCGGTAGTAGATCCTCCGCTCATCAGCACAAATCCAAGGAGGATGACTACGATGCCGGCTATCATGATAAAATAATTGGTGCGATCAAAAATAAATGGCGTTTCGTTCGTATTTGCTTTCAACACTGAAGCCGAAGAAACTTTATCTTTAGAAACTGATTGTTGCTTTGCCATAATTAAATATTGTTTAATATAAGTCTTCTACTTTTAAGCGCAAATAGCGCAACATGGCTGTTAGGGTACTCAAAAGTGAAATAAACATTCCAAAAACAATTAATGCACCGAACAGCGCGGCAAATGTAAATAAATCACGTTGCAAAGCAAGTTCAGGCAAAGCGTAGTCGAGATAGACCAACAAACCGACTAAAAGCACTGTAGCAATTAATCCGCTCAACAATCCGTTAACCAAACTTCTCCCTAAGAAAGGCTGAATAATAAACCACTTTGTAGCACCGAAAAGCTGCATAGACTTTATCA
>CANGXE010000097.1 GCA_947457525.1 Bacteroidota bacterium
CCAAACATTAATTCGGTAGTCAATATCACGCGAATAGAGGTTTGGGTGACGAATAGAAATGGTACAACACAAAACGTACGCGATGTGTTGGCGTTGGCCGACCTCGGTGAAGCTACGCCTTATTCCAACAAAATCATCAGCACAGCTAATGGCGACTCTCGTCCGCGCAACGAAGCAAATGATGTTTACCCAAAGTTAGTTTCCAATCCAACATACCGCTTTGTAGACAATGCCGTGGCGACTATGTTGAGTCCTTCATTTGGTTTGTTGCAAGGACAAGACTTTGAGAAAACTTATGCTCGCAAGTTGAATGAAACAGAATTTACATTTAATCGTCAGTTGGGCTATATATCTGTAAACGCTCAACTCAATCCTAATGAGGTGTTGGCAGTGGCGTTCCAATATGAGTTTAACGGAGCGGTGTTTCAAGTCGGTGAGTTTGGTAACCAAGTGCCACCCGATTCAAATGCAACGTCTAAAGTGCTTTTCTTGAAAATGTTGAAAGCCACTACCATCCGCCCCAACTTGCCGATTTGGGATTTGATGATGAAAAACATCTATTCGTTGGGGGCCTACAATGTAAGCAGCGAAGATTTTCGTTTAGATATTTATTACAATGATCCGGGTGGTGGGTTAAAAAGATATTTACCAAAAGGATGTTTGAGTGGCGAGCCGCTTATCCGTGTGATGAACCTCGACAATCTAAACATGAATGGTGATCCGCAGCGCGATGGTCTTTTCGATTTCTTGCCGGGCGTGACGATACTCACGCAAAACGGGCGGATGATATTTCCACAAGTAGAGCCATTTGGTTCAAACCTTCGTGCTTCCTACGATGCCTGTGGCAGCGGCAATGTGGCCGATCAATATGTGTACCAACAACTCTATGACTCCACGAAGTTTTGGGCGCAGCAATTTCCCGAATTTAATCGTTTTGTCATTAAAGGACAATATAAAGGAACAAACAACAGAGAGATTTCGTTAGGTGCCGGAAACATTCCGAAAGGCTCAGTGGTGGTGACAGCCGGTGGTCAGCGCTTGGTGGAAGGCATACACTACACGGTAGATTATAACTTAGGTCGGTTGAACATCATTGATGCGGGTATCATGAACTCCGGCCAACAAGTTAAAGTTGATTTCGAAAACAATAACTTGTTTGCTACCCAAGTGCGTTCCTTGATTGGCTCGCGTTTAGATTATCGCGTAAGCAATAAATTGAATATAGGTGGAACTATCATGCAATTGAGCGAGCGTCCGTTTACACAAAAAGTAAATATCGGTGACGACCCTATTCGCAACACCATCATGGGCTTGGATGTAAAGTTTGAAGACAACGTGCCATGGTTAACAAAGGCATTGGATAAGTTGCCGATTTACTCGACCAAAGAAATGTCAACGGTGTCGGCTTATGGCGAGGTAGCGCATTTAAAACCCGGCCACTCCAGAGCTATCAATGGAGTAGATAAAGAAGGCCAAGTGTACATTGATGACTTTGAAGGCACGAGCAATGGCTATGATTTGCGTCAACCGGCTATTAGTTGGAAACTAGCTTCTGCTCCAAGAGAAGCTCCGGGCAAAAATGGAAAGGTGATGTTTCCTGAAGCCAGTTTTATTAACGATACGTTGTATGGCTATAATCGCGCGAGGTTATCATGGTATAGAATAGATAACTCGTTTTTTAGCAAACAAACCGCACCGGAAGTGGTCTACAATGACCCTGCTAACTATCAAAATCACTATGTTCGTTTAATTCCCTTGAATGAATTATTCCCTAATCGTCCGGTTCAAACGCTCGATCAAAATATTTATACGTTTGACGTTTCTTATTTTCCGAAAGATCGTGGTCCTTACAATTATGAATATCGCAGCGGTCCTGACCCGCGGTTACCGGCTAACACTTATGGGTTGAATAATGATGGTTCTTTGCGCAATCCCGAAAAGCGTTGGGGAGGAATTATGCGTAGCTTCGACAATAATGACCTAGAGGCGACCAACGTAGAGTTTATCGAGTTTTGGATGCTCGATCCATTTTTGTACAACACGACTTCACCCGGAGGAAAGCTGTATTTGAACTTGGGTAACGTGTCGGAAGATGTGTTGCGCGACTCTCGAATGAGTTATGAGAATGGTTTGACAGACAATAAACAACAATTGGACAGCACCACTTGGGGTTATGTGCCCCGTTTGCCACCATTGGTAGATGCTTTTGATAATGACCCAGCCAAACGTGGTTTACAAGACATTGGTTTTGATGGCATGAATTCTGGAGAAGAGCGTATTCGTAAAGCGGCTTTCTTGCAAAACATTAATAGCAACACGAATTTAAGTCAAACCGTTAAGGATATATTACAAGCTGATCCATCAAGTGATGATTATGCATTTTTTAGAAACGAAGACATATACGGCAGTACGGGAAACATTTTAACACGTTACAAAAATTTTTGTAGCCCGGAGGGTAATTCACCCGCTCAAGAAGGTAACGAGGTACAAAGTAGCGCACAGACCAATTTACCCGACAAAGAAGACTTAAATAGGGACAACACGCTTAATGAAAATGAAGAATATTTTCAATATGAAGTGCCTTTGTTTCCGGGAATGGATGTGGGCAACAATCCATACATCGTTTCAAAAGTAGATGAAACAAACAACACGCAAATTGGAGTAGACAATAATGGTATTAAAAGTCGTTGGTTGCAATTCAGAATTCCTATTCGTCAATACACCGACCGCGTGGGTAGCATTCCCGATTTTAAATCTATTCAGTTCATCCGTATGTTCTTGACTGATTGGCAAGACAGCGCGGTGTTGCGTTTTGCCACTTTAGAATTGGTGCGTAACCAATGGAGGACTTATACTTTACCGATTGATGATCCATGTGAGCAATTGGCTACAGAAAACGACCCGCCATTTTTGAATGTTGCATCGGTGAGTATAGAAGAAAATAGCGGTAAAAAACCGGTAAACTATGTGTTGCCGCCAAACATTCAACGCGAGCAAGCTTTGGGTCAACAAACCAACCAGTTTGTGCAACAAAATGAGCAAGCCTTATCGCTCACGGTTTGTAATTTAAAAGATTGTAAGTCGAAAGCATTATTCAAAAACTTAAACCTTGATTTAAGAAGATACAAGCGTTTGCGCATGGATTTGCATGCCAATAGAATTGAAGGTGAATTGCCGGTAAAAGATGGCGAAGTAGTAGCTTTCTTTAGAGTTGGTTCCGATTTCAAAGATAACTATTATCAATATGAAGTACCGTTGAAAGTTACGGATGACGGGACTTATAACAACGACAGCGAAACAGACAGAGCTTTAGTTTGGCCGGATTCGAATTTCATGGAAATTAACTTGCGAGATTTCATTGATTTAAAGATTAAACGAAACGAAACAGATGGCTATCCTCGCAATCAACCTTTTTATGGAAAAGACTCGAGAGGAAGAAATATCAGCATAGTTGGTAATCCGGACATCGGTGCCGTGCGCACTATCATGTTGGGTGTAAAAAATCCATCTAAGTTTGACCTCAATAATCCTTTGGTGGATGGTGATGATGGTTTGCCAAAATGTATAGAAGTTTGGTTTAACGAAATGCGTGCCACCGGCTTTGAAGAGTTTGGAGGAACAGCTGCTGTGGCAAGTGTAAGTATCAAGTTGGCCGACTTGGGTAATATCAACCTTTCGGGCGGCATGCACACACGAGGTTTCGGTCAAGTGGAGCAAAGAATTGACCAGAGATTTAAAGATAATTTTTATCAATACGACTTTTCGACCAACATAGAGTTGGGTCGCTTCTTGCCGACTAAAGTTGGTTTGCGATTACCATTCTTTGGCGCCTATGCGCAAAGCTTTAGTACACCGGAGTTTGACCCTTATCAATTTGATATTCCTACTCGAGAATTACTCAAAAGCATAAAATCTAATGAAGGTGCAGATTCATCTGCCAGCTACCGTGCGCAAGTGCAAACTATCAATACACGAAGAGGTTTCAACTTTAGCAATGTGCGCATTGTGCCACAAACAAAAGCCAAGAAGCCACATATCTATGACCCCGGCAACTGGAACTTCACGTATGCTTACAACGAAATTTTATTCAGCGATCCATTCATTGAGAAAAACTCACGGAAAACATGGCTGGCTTTAATCGGTTGGAGTTTTGCTCCTCAACCAAAAGATTTTACACCTTTTAAGAAACTGATTAAATCAAAATCGAAGTGGCTTGACTTGGTACGTGAATTTAATTTTAATCCTTATCCATCTACGATGGCTGTGTCGTCAGAGTGGAACAGAGAGTTGAATGAAATAAAACTTCGCGCATTGGGTGATGTAGATTTTGACATACCCACCACTTATTTCAAAAATTTTAGATGGACACGCACTTACACATTTAAGTATAATCCATTTAAGAGTTTAAGTATTGATTACAATGCCACGAACAACTCGCGCATTGACGAGCCGGATGGTTTGATTGATACCAGAGAGGAGCGAAAAGAAGTGGTGGACAACGCTTTAGTAGGCGGGCGAAACAATAACTTTGCACAAAGTTTGGCGGTTGCTTACACTTTGCCAATTAATAAGATTCCTATTCTTGATTTTGTTACCGCCAACGTGGGTTACAACGCCAACTATTCATGGACCGCTTTGCCTTGGCAAATTGATACGGCTACCAACAAATGGCGACAAAATTCGCTCGGCAATATTTTGAATAATGCACAAAACTCAAGAGCAAAAGTTGATTTGAACTTTAGACGATTGTATGACAAAATTCCTTTTCTTAAAACATACAACTCACCAAACCCTCAGGCAGGAGACAAAAAAGAAAACGATAAGAAACGCGAAGCCGTAAAGAAAGCGCGCGAGAAAATCAAAACGGATATTGATAAACTTAAAGAAAAACGAGTTAAGCTGAAAGAAGATTTGTTGAAGGTAAAAGCTGACGACAAAATGGACACTGCTAAACGCAACAAAGAATTGAAGCGATTGAAAGCAGAGCTAAAAGCGAATAAGAAAGCTATAAAGCAGAAGAAGAAAGACTATGCGGCTAAACAAGCGCCCGCCAATCCGTTTATTTCTACCGTGATGCGTCCGGTGTTAGCGATTAAGAAACTTACTGTGGAATATCGAGAGAACAAAGCGACTACTTTACCGGGTTTCACCGGCTACTCACGTTTGTTAGGTGTAGATCATAAGCTGAAAGCACCGGGTTATGATTTTGCTTTTGGGTGGCAGCCTGGCGATAGATTTATCAATGGCGTAGATCAGATAACCCGTGATGGATGGTTGGATGAAGCAGCTAGCAAAGGATGGATTACTGCCGACACCCTACTCAATCAGAAATTTACGCAAACGCGCACGCAGCGGCTAGACGTTACGGCTAACATCGAACCGTGGAGCGATTTGAAAATTGACTTGAGTTTATTCCAAGACCGTACGGTAAATCACTCACAATTTTTCAAAAGTATCTTTGATGAAAATACGCAGGCATTTTCGTATCAACACCTTAATCCTATTGATCAAGGTTCATACAGCATCTCTTATTTACCAATTCAAACTATGTTTACGAAAATCACCAAAGAAGGATTTTCAGACACATACAAACAGTTTGAAGCCAACCGCCCTATCATCTCACAACGATTGGGAGCATTGAATCCTAATTCAAATCCGGATAGTTCATATCGCAACCCAAGCAACGGAGAGGTGAACGCAGGATTTGCCCAAGGTTATGGACCCAAATCACAAGACGTATTGATACCGGCATTCCTGGCGGCTTATACTAAAACAAGTGCGAATAAAGTGGGGTTGAATCCGTTTAGAGCAATTCCATTACCTAACTGGAGAGTATCATACAATGGATTTACGAAGTTTAAATGGATGCAAAAAGTGTTTACCAACTTCACCATTACGCACGGCTATAACTCTACGCTCACGGTGAATAGTTTCCAAACCAACTTAGATTATCAAGGTAATGGAGACATTTTTGGCGGCAACCGATTAGATACGCTTAATGGTAACTACTTCACGCAGTTTAATATGCCAAGCATTATTATTAATGAACAACTTTCGCCACTTCTTGGAGTAGACATGATGTTTAAAAATAATTTGACAGTGAAATTTGACTACAAGAAAAGCAGAAGCTTAGCCATTAACTTTGCCGATTTCCAGATGGTAGAAACCAACTCGTCTCAAATCACATTTGGTGCGGGCTATAAAGTGAAAGGATTAAAACTACCAATTAAGATAAAAGGCAAAAAAATTCGCTTAGATAATGATTTGAATTTCCGTTTTGACTTTAGTTATCGCGATAATGTAACCATCAATCACCGCATTGATGAATTGCAGCCGCAAGTGACGCAGGGCAACACGACAATTAC
>CANGXE010000098.1 GCA_947457525.1 Bacteroidota bacterium
GCTTGTATGAGATTTTCACCACCAACTATATTGACGAAGGCGATTTACATTTAGATTATCGCCCACTAGTGAAAGCGAGCTATGCCGTGGAGTATAGTTTTTTTGGTTGGAACCCACACATCAGTCACTTTATAAATGTATTACTTTATGCCATCGGTGTGGTGCTGTTATTTCAGGTGCTGATGCTCATTTTTGGTGCGGAATATTTCACGGCTATTTTAATAGGGACGTTAATTTATGCTGTGCATCCGATACATACCGAAGTGGTGGCTAGTTTAAAAAACCGAGATGAACTGTTGGTGCTTGTGTTTACACTATTTACCGCCCGAACACTGCTTTCAGCTTCCAAGATAAACGCATCGTCTCTTGGATCAGTTAGCTTTTTCTTCTTGCTGGCTCTTATGTCAAAAATTAGTGCACTACCTTTTTTTGCTTCTATACCTATGATGCTGTATTGGAAGCAACGTAACACTAAATCTGCTTTACTTGTTTTTGGTGTGCTTGGCTTAGTAGCTGCGGTTTACTACACAAGCATCATAAGCCTCTTGCCAGGGTTTGCGCGACCTTACGAGTTTGTCGAAACGCCTTTTCCTTACCTCAACGATTGGTCGCTGAAATTAGGGACAGCTTTTTATACTTTATTGCTTCATCTAAAGTTATTGGTGTTTCCCTTTCCACTAAGGTTTTACTATGGTTACGGGTTGGTTGAATTGCAATCGTTCTTTACACTTTGGCCGATGGTATCTGTTATGTTATATATATCCATTGCCGCTGCTGCCTTTTATTTTTTTCGCAAAAACCCTTTTATCTCTTTCTTTCTTTTTTTCTTCCTCGTTCAAATCTCGCTTTACAGCAACTTAGTTTTACCACTAGCTGGCATGGTAGCCGAGCGGGGTCTTTTTTTTGCTTCAGTATCGTTAGCTTTCTTAACTGGCTATGCCTTACATTATTTTTTCTCCAGAAAAACTATAGCAAAGCATAAGCCGACAGAATTGGCTTTGTTCCAACTTTCAATAGTAGGATGGGGAGTTTTGAGTGCTTTACTGCTGGTGTACACTTCGGCTACTTTTCTGCGCAATAGAGAATGGAACACCACTATTTCTTTGTTAGAAGCAGACAGCAAATATGTAGTCGCTTCTGCGCGTGCCAATTATATGATTGCTAAAGAAATCAGACGGCTGTATCGCCTAGATGAACAGCTGACTCCAGAACTGTTGACCGCTCAATCTGACAGAGCGATTTCTTTTTATGAATTGGCATTGAAAGCATATCCAAATTACACTTTGGCGATGGAAGAACTCGGCTCTGTATACACCATTGAACGAAAAGACTTGGTAAAAGGCATTCCTCTTTTTCAGCAAGCATTTACTATTGATTCTTCTTTGTACAAATCGGCTTATAACATTGGCTATGCTGCTATCAAACGCCAAGATGAACCTTTAGCAAAACTTTGGTTTGAACAGGCGGTGAAAGCCAACCCCAAGCACGACAAATCGCTCATTGAATTAGCCAAAATTTATTACAAAAACGGAGAGAAACAAAAAGCACTGGCTTGTAACGATACGCTGGCCAAGTATTACCCTAATCTGGCTTTGCCTTACTACAATTATGGCGTTTTTTATATGCTAGAGGGTGATACCGTCAATGCCGTACGCAACTTTGAGCAAGATATTCGACTAGGCGAACAAGAACTTTTCCCATATCAGTTTCTATTTAAATATTATCTACAACAGCGCGATACCGCCAATGCCTTGCGTGTTAGAAATTCTGCACCGCGCAAATCGCGATAAAAAGTTTACTTTGCAGCTATGGAATTAAACAACTTTGTTGAAAAAATGGCGGACTGTTTTAATCAAACCGAAGCTTCGGAGATTACACCAAGCACCCGCTTTCGCGAGCTCGAAGAATGGGGCAGCATGATGGCCTTAATTGTGATTGCTATGATTGATTCCGATTTTAATAAAACTGTAGATGCCGATGATTTGAAAGCGGCCAACACCATCGAAGAGCTTTTAACTATAGTACAAAACAAGCCGACTAACTAATTCGACATGCGCGTTTTTTCTGTTCCTAACGTACGAATTAAAGGAGTGGCTGCGGCAGTGCCTGCAACTACGGCTGATAATCTCGACTGCGCGTTAATGAACGAAAAAGAGCGTGAACTTTTTGTAAAAACCGTAGGCATTCGCTATCGCAAAGTGGCGCCAAAAAACATCACTGCTGCCGACCTCTGTGAAGCCGCGACAAAAAGATTAATCACCGACCTCAACTGGTTAGTAGAAGATGTTTCCATCCTAATCTTTATCACCCAAACGCCTGATTATATTATTCCCAATTCGGCTTCACTGTTGCAACACAAATTGGGCTTGTCGAAAAACTGTATTGCTTTTGATGTTAACCTCGGATGTTCGGGTTATGTTTATGGTTTGAGCATTATCAGTAGTTTGTTGCAAAGCCAAATTGGTGGAAAGGCGTTATTGCTAGTTGGCGATGTATCCACCCACATCATATCACCCAACGATAAAAGCACGGTGCCACTCTTCAGTGATGCCGGTTCTGCTACCGCGTTAGAGTTTTCACTAGGCGGAAAGATGACTTTCCACTTACAAACAGATGGTGCAGGATTTGACGATATCATAGTACCCGATGGTGGATTTCGCCAACCAATAAACGAAACTAGTTTTGAGGATCAAGAATATACATTGGGCGTGGTGCGCAATCGCGCGCAAATGAAACTCGATGGACTAAAGATTTTCAATTTTGCCCTGCGTGAAGTGGCGCCAAATATTAATACTTTATTGAAAGAAGCCATCATTGATAAAGATAGTATTGACTATGTGTTACTACACCAAGCCAATTTGTTGATGCTCGAGAGTGTGCGCAAAAAACTGCAATTGTATCCCGAACGCGTACCTTATTCGCTACATGATTTTGGCAACACCAGCTCGGCTTCTATACCGGTAACGATGGTGGCTAATCTTCGTCATCAACTCGCTAACCAATCTTTGCGCCTTTTGCTTTCGGGCTTTGGCGTTGGCTTGTCTTGGGGAAGTTGTTATCTTGGCACCGAAAATATTTGTTGTCCCGAAATGATACTTGTCGAATGAGTTTCACCTTGCCTTTTTCAGTAGTTGTGCCGGTGTATAACAGCGAACGTACACTCGAAGAAGTCTACGACCGCGTGGCCAATACCTTTGCTGACATCAAGAGCGACTTTGAACTCATTTTCGTCAATGACAGCAGCCTTGACCGAAGCTGGGAAATCATTCATCAAATCAAAAGCAAACATCCCAACAAAGTTATTGGCATCAACCTCCGCAAAAATACCGGACAACACAACGCACTTCTCTGCGGGTTTCAATTTGCGAAAGGCGAATATGTGATTACGCTCGATGACGACTTACAGTTTTTCCCGGAAGACATTGCCCTGATGGTGGCACGCGCGCGCGAAAGCAAGGCAGACATGGTTTATGGCTATTACGAAGCCGAACGCCAACACAGTCTTTACCGCAAACTTGGTAGCAACTTTGTGGCCTACATCTTCGAGCGATTTGGCAACACGGTGGGCCAAGGCTCTAGTTTCAAAATCATTCACCACACGGTGATTGATAAAGTAAAACACTACAATCACTCTTACGCCTTCATTGATGAAATTCTTTCGTGGCACACCACCAAAATAGATTGGCAAGAGGTACGCCATGCTCCGCGCAGAGAAGGCCAATCCGGCTACAGTGTATTTAAACTAATCTTTCTTACACTCCATCTCGTGTTTGGGTACACTACTATTCCTCTTCGATTCATGACCTGGTTTGGCTTAGCAGCGTTTTGGATTTCCCTAGGCTTCATTGCCTACTTCCTCTACATGAAATTTGCCTATGGTGCTTACATTGGTTTCACCGCCCTAATCTCTGCTGTGGCTCTGTCGAGCGGCTTGATTTTATTTAGTCTGGGTGTCATTGGTGAATATCTCCACCGCATCCTTTCGCTCCAACATCGAAAGCCACCCTATTTAGTTCAAGAAATTTTGCGCTAATATTAGCCATGCAAATCAATCGCTACGGCATCGCGTTAAAACGATTATCCGCCTCCGACATCGAGTTGGTGCGGCAGTGGCGAAACGATCCCAAGATAGCCCAACACATGTTCTACAAAGTCGCTATCTCACCCGAGCAGCAGCGCGATTGGTTCCTGTCTGTCAACAACACATCCAACTTCTTCTTTCTGATTAGCCACCACGACCAACCGGTTGGCCTAATCAACATTTCAAGCATAGACTGGGAAAAAGGCACCGCCTACAGCGGCCTATTTATTTATGATAACCATTGCCTATCTAGCGATGTGCCCGTAATGGCCTCTCTCGCAATGCTCGATGTTTTCTTTCTGCTCTTTGGCTTGCAGCGTGTTTACGCCAAAGTCAAAGGCGACAACTTGGTGGCTCATCAATACAACACCACCCTCGGCTTCACCCGCACCAAAAAAATAGAACTCGGCCAAGGATTCGAATATGAACTCACCCAAAACAACTACCTCGCCAAAGCGCACCACATCCGCCAAGCGGCCATACGCATCAAAGGCAATCAAACTATTATTCAGTTTCATCAACAAGATGAAGTCAATACCTTTTTAAAAGAAAAACTTATGGTACTACCAAATGCATTGGTACAATCATTGGAAATGATAATAAGATAACAATACTTACCCGCCCCAATCTTCTCTATCCAAACTTCGGAAGTGAATAGCTTCTGCGAGGTGTTCAGTTTTGATTTCTTCGCTGTCGGCTAGGTCGGCAATGGTGCGGCTCACTTTGATAATGCGATCATAAGCGCGAGCCGAAAGGTTAAGCTTTTGCATAGCGCGTTTGAGTAAGGTGCGCCCGGCTTCAGTAATTTGGCAAATTTCCTGCACTGTTTGCGACTCCATTTGTGCATTGCTGTGAATGCCCAAGTTTTTTTCAAAGCGCTTGGCTTGAATTTCGCGAGCGCGGATTACTCGTTCGCGGATGTCTGCGCTGTTGCCACTGCGTTTATCGCCCGACAATTCGTTAAAAGAAACTGGTGTAACCTCAACGTGTAAATCTATTCGATCAAGCAGCGGGCCTGATATTTTATTTAGGTATTTTTGCACAACACCCGGAGCGCAAACACATTCCTTTTCGGGATGATTAAAATAACCACATGGACATGGGTTCATGGAGGCCACGAGCATAAAACTAGCCGGATAAGTCACCGATAATTTGGAGCGAGAAATAGTAACTCTGCGCTCCTCCATCGGTTGGCGCATCACTTCTAAAACTGTGCGCTTAAACTCTGGCAATTCATCCAAAAAAAGTACGCCATTATGTGACAAAGAAATTTCTCCGGGCTGCGGATTAGATCCTCCTCCTACAAGTGCCACATCGCTAATGGTGTGGTGAGGCGCTCGGAAAGGACGACTATAAATTAATGAAGTGTTTTTAGATAAGCGACCGGCAACAGAATGTATCTTAGTAGTTTCTAAAGCTTCTGCCAAAGTGAGTGGAGGCAAGATAGTGGGCATACGCTTAGCCAACATCGTTTTGCCGGCTCCAGGTGGGCCTATCAATATCACATTATGACCACCCGCAGCGGCAATCTCTAAAGCGCGCTTGATATTTTCTTGGCCTTTCACATCTGCAAAATCACAATCTAAATGCATGTTATTGGCCGCAAACTCTTGACGAGTGTCCACTATGGTAGGTTCTATTTGAACTTTGTCGTCAATAAAATCTACTACTTGCTTGAGCGACTCCACGCCTATCACTTCGAGTTGATTAACAATAGCCGCCTCACGAGCATTTTGAGCCGGAAGAATGATGCCTTTAAATTTTTCTTTGCGCGCTTGAATGGCAATTGGTAAAGCTCCGCGAATGGGCAAAATGCTGCCATCGAGCGATAGCTCACCCATGATGATATAATCTTTCAACAGGTCTACATTTTGGATTTGGCCGGACGAAGCCAATGTGCCGATAGCCATCGGCAAATCATAGGCCGTGCCTTCTTTGCGCACATCGGCCGGAGAGAGATTAAACACCACACGAGCACGAGGCATACGCAAGCCCGATTGTTTCACTGCAGTTTCAATTCGAGGAATAGCTTCACGCACAGCATTGTCGGGTAACCCCACTACTACATAATTCATTTTGCCTTCACCACCCACGTTTACTTCAATAGTAATCGTAGCCGCATCTACGCCATAAACAGCACTGCCATACGTCTTTGCTAACATAACTGCAAAATAAAGGATATGAAGTAATTATTCAAGCCCCTCGCTGATCAATACCATTTCACTGCGATAATTCCTTTGA
>CANGXE010000099.1 GCA_947457525.1 Bacteroidota bacterium
CGAACCAAACAATGCATTTATTATTTCGCCTTACTATATAGCTCAATTGCCATTTGCTGACATGGGCGAGCGTTTTGGGTTTACCAATCAAGTGGGATTGACATTTATGTATAAAATGAAGAAAAACTGGATGATTGGCGCTGAAGGTGGTTTCATTTTTGGCACAAAACTTCGAGAGAATTATGTTTTAGATAAAATTTCTAATGCCAATGGTCAATTTACTGGGCAAACGAATGATTTGATAACCGTGCGACCAAATATGCTGGGAGGAATGTTCAAAGTACAAATCGGGAAACTTATTCCATTTTCAAAAAAATATCCAGATGCTGGTCTACTATTAATCACAGGGATTGGCTTTTTGCAACACAAAATCTCGATAAACGTGCGCGATAATATTTTACCACAACTGGACAAAACATACCGCAAAGGATATGACCGAATGAGTAATGGTCCGGCATTGTCTCAGTTTATTGGAGGAATATTTATGGAACGTAGAAAAATGTACAGCTTTTATGGTGGTATTCAATTTGATGTTGGGTTTACCCAAAATAGACGTGCATTCGATTTTTATGAAATGAAAAAATTGGAAGATAAGCGAATCGACTTCATGATTGGATTTAAGTTGGGATGGATACTTCCTATTTTTCTACAAGCTAGCGAGAAAGAGTATTTCTACAACTAAATTAAAGAAGGCTCTGCCATAAATGAAAATAGCTTACAACATTTTTATTCATCTATACGGTTTTGCTATAAAATTCAGCTCGTTGTTTTATCCAAAAGCTAAACTTTGGATAGAAGGACGAAAGGATTGGGAACAAGAGCTAACTTATCTGAAAAAGGTGAAGTACCCCATCGTGTGGGTACATTGTGCGTCTCTTGGTGAATTTGAACAAGCACGTCCTTTGTTGGAGCGATTTAACCAATATGAGAATGACTACTTTATAGTTCTCACATTTTTTTCGCCTTCCGGTTTTGAAGTGCGCAAAAACTACCCGCTCGCCAATAAAGTAATGTACTTACCGCTAGATACACCTTCAAATGCCAAAAGGTTTGTATCTCTCATTAATCCTTCCATTGCTATATTTACAAAATATGATATTTGGCCCAACTTTTTGAATGAACTAAAGCAACGAAAAATAATAAGTTTACTCTTCTCAGCTAACTTTAGAAAAAATCAACACTATTTTAAGTGGTATGGTTATTTTTTTCGACAAAATTTAAACTGTTTTTCAAAGATATTTGTTCAAAATGAAACGTCTAAACAGCTACTCGGACAATTCAATATCCGCTCTGAAATAGCAAACGACACCCGCTTTGACCGAGTAAAATCAATAGCAAATGAGCCGAAATCTTTTGCTGCTTTAATTAAGCTCAAAAATGCACATAAAGTATTCGTTGCTGGGAGCACTTGGCCGACAGATGAAGTATTGCTGCGTGAAGCTTGGCTAAAATTGAAACAGTTGGGCTACAAGTTAATTATTGCCCCGCATGATGTTAATCAAGAACGGTTAAAGCACATCAGCGAATTGTTTGATAAAAAAACACAGTTGTTTTCCGAAACGCTTAATGAGTTAGATATAGAAAGTGATGTTTTAATTATAGATACTATTGGTGACTTATCGAGTATTTATTTTTACGGTCATATCGCATATGTGGGTGGTGGCTTTAACGTCAGTGTTCACAATGTGCTCGAACCGGCAGTTTATGGTTTACCTGTAATGTTTGGCCCAAACCATCAAAAATCGTTAGAGGCAATTGCTTTAATCAATCTAGGTGGTGCATTCAGTTTTGTCAACAGTTTTGAGCTTTGTACTTTAATTGCAAATTTAACTACAGAAAAAATGGATGCAATTAAGCAAGTTAACTTGAATTACATCAATAACCACCTTGGAGGTACAGAATTGGTTTACAATTACATAAAGCAACAACTTCGCGCTTAATGTTCTCTAAAAAAGAGATGACATATTTACGGATTACTAACACTTTGTTAGTGATTAGTTGACAGTTTGTTTTTAGAAATCTGTCAAAGAATGTAGATTTGCGAAACCCTTCAAAAATGGCTAAATATATATTCGTAACAGGTGGAGTTACTTCTTCCTTAGGAAAAGGCATTTTTGCCGCTTCTCTCGCAAAACTGCTTCAATCTCGTGGACTTCGTGTCACCATTCAAAAATTCGACCCGTACATTAACGTAGACCCCGGCACTCTAAATCCCTACGAACATGGGGAATGTTATGTAACTGAAGATGGTGCTGAAACTGATTTGGACTTAGGACACTACGAGCGTTTTTTAAATACACCTACATCTCAAGCTAACAATGTAACTACAGGTCGAGTTTACCAAACGGTTATCAATAAAGAACGTGAAGGCGCCTACCTAGGTAAAACAGTACAAGTCATTCCGCACATCACTGATGAAATCAAGCGCAGAATGATGCTTTTGGGCGAGTCGGGAAAGTATGACATCGTTATCACAGAAATAGGTGGAACTGTAGGTGACATTGAAGCTTTGCCATACATAGAAACAGTTCGCCAAATCCGTTGGGAGTTAGAAGAACATGAAACATTGGTTTGTCATTTGACGCTTATTCCTTACTTAAAAAGTGCTAAAGAATTAAAAACCAAACCAACACAACACTCAGTAAAAGAATTGCAAACCATTGGTCTTCGCCCAGATATTCTCGTTTGCAGAACAGAGTACCCAATGACAGATGAAATGCGCAAAAAATTGGCGCTATTCTGCAACGTAGACAAAAATTCGGTGATTCAAATGCTTGATGTTGACACCATCTATGCTGTGCCATTGGAAGTACAAAAAGAACAACTGGACGACACTGTTTTGCGCAAATTGCATTTACCCAACAAGAAAGTAGCTGACTTAGCGCAATGGAAAAAATTCTTGTCTAAACTTAGAAATCCGAAAGGAGAAGTACGTATTGGGCTCGTAGGAAAATACATTGAATTACAAGATGCTTACAAATCAATTCACGAATCGTTCATTCATGCCGGTGCTGCCAATAACCTTAAAGTGGTGGTTGAACCTATCCACTCAGAGCATATCAATGAAAAAAATGTAAAGCAAAAGCTAGGTCATTTACATGGGATATTAGTAGCTCCGGGGTTTGGCAACAGAGGCATTGAAGGGAAAATTACCGCCATAAAGTACGTTCGCGAAAACAACATACCATTTTTTGGCATTTGTCTAGGCATGCAATGTGCTGTTATCGAATACGCACGCAATGTGCTAGGTATGAAGACAGCGCACAGTACCGAAATGTCGCCAAAAACAAAATTTCCTGTTATAGATATGATGGAAGAGCAAAAAACCATCAAGAAAAAAGGTGGCACCATGCGCCTTGGTGCTTACAAATGTACACTCCAAAAAGGTTCTTTAGCTGCTAAATTGTACCACAACCAAAATATATCGGAACGCCATCGTCATCGTTTTGAATTCAACAATTTATACTTAGAGCAATTTGAAAAATCGGGAATGAAAGCCACGGGCAGAAACCCCGAGAGTGGTTTGGTAGAGGTAGTGGAAATTCCGGCTAACAAACATTTTATTGGCGTTCAATACCATCCCGAGCTAAAATCTACAGTGGACAACCCTCATCCTCTTTTTGTTGGTTTAGTAAAAGCGGCCAAAGAATATAAGTTGAGCTTGGTAAAACCTGCGTCCAAAGCCAAATAATAGCTACAACCAATAAACCTTTGTTTCATCCGTCTTGTTATCCGCAGCTTTATTGTAAGCAAAAAATAGCAAATCGGAAAAATAATTAGGTTTGCGCACCATTTTCAAAAGGACAGGACATACATTATAATATGAAGAACAAAGAGAATATCATCGGCTGGGTACTCATTGCCACGCTTTTTATAGGATTTTGGTTTTACCAAAGCAAAAAACTAGCCGAAGAACAAGCGCTTAAAGCTGAAAAAGAAAAAACCGAACAAACTCTAGCTGCAAAAGCAAAACCAACAAAATCTAATTCTGCTTCATCGGCTGTTATTGGAACAAGTTCAAACGAAGTTCAAGATACCACAGTCACCAATGACAGTACAGTTGCTCCAGAAAGTTTAGGTCTTTTTGCAAAAGCAAATTCAGCTGAAGAAAAAGTAGTTACCATCGAAAATGAGGTATTAAAACTTAATGTCAGTAGCATGGGCGGTCAGCTCAAAAGTGTTGAATTGAAGGCATACAAAACTTGGGATAAAAAACCTTTGATTTTATTTACTGACAAAACAAATTCACTTAACTACTCCTTCCCTATTGACAACGACAACATCGTCAACACGAGTGAACTTTTTTTTGAACCGCAAAGCGAGGGCTTTAAAATAGAAGGGAAAGAAACTAAAAGTTTAGTCCTTCGTGCAACAGCCGGAGAAGGTAAATTTATAGAACAAAAATTTACTTTAAGCGGTAATAGTTATTTGATTGATTATAATTTTGGATTAGTGGGGATGAATACCATTATCCCTCAAAACAACACTTACATTAGTGCACAATGGCAAAATCAATTGAGCAGTTTAGAACGCAACATTGAATTAGAAAGACGTTACTCTGCGCTTTACTATCGCTACAACGAGAGTGATGTAAAGCATTTGGATGAAGACAATGAAAAAGATGAAGCTACTTTTGAAAGTCCTTTGGAATGGATTTCTTACAAACAACAGTTTTTCAATACAACTTTATTTAGCAAAGGCCAGTTCAAAGCAGGTAAACTAGAAACTAACTTTAGTAAAGAAAACAACAGTTACGTAAAAAAATACAGTGCAAATTTTACTATTCCTTACACTTCTACTCCAGAAACCAACTATGCTTTTCAATATTTTATAGGTCCAAATCATTTTAACACCTTAGCGGCTTATGATAAATCTAACGAAGAAGTAATCAAACTAGGGCCAAATTTCTGGATGTTTAGTTGGATAAAATACATCACTCGTTTTATCATTTGGGTATTTAGTTGGTTTGAAAACATGAACCTGAACTACGGCATTATCATACTCTTGATGACATTGATGCTCAAGTTAGCACTACATCCACTCACAGCAAAAAGTATAGAAAGTGCTGCTAAAATGAAAATTCTTGCCCCGGAATTGGCTGCATTGAAAGAAAAGTATGGCGAAGACCAAACTAAAATGGGACAAGAGCAAATGAAACTATACCAACGAGCCGGAGTGAGTCCGCTTGGAGGTTGTTTACCGCTTCTTTTGCAAATGCCAATTTTGATGGCGATGTACTATTTCTTCCCGGCTTCAGTTGAATTACGCCAAGAACATTTCTTATGGGCTACAGACTTATCTTCCTATGATTCCATCGTAAGTTGGGCAACACCTGTTTTAGGCATGACCCACATTAGTTTATTTACGGTATTGATGACCATTACCTCTATTCTTCAAGCGGTAATGAATAACCAAATGAATGCTATGGGAAATCAACAACCCGGCATGAAATACATTCCTTACATCATGCCGTTGATGTTGATGTTTATGTTCAACTCCTTCCCTGCTGCTTTAACTTACTACTATTTACTGCAAAACCTTTTAGGCATTGCTCATCAGTGGATAATTCAAAAATTCTTTATTGACGATGAAAAGTTGCGTAAGCAAATAGAGGAAAACAAGAAAAATCCAAATGCTAAAAAAAGTGGTTGGATGAAAAAATTGGAAGATATGCAGCGTCAAGCGCAGCAAAGCCAAGCTCAACGCGAAAAATAAATTAGCCAAAAATTTTATAGCTATGAAAAATATTGGATTTCTAGTTTTATTTTTAACCATGCTTGGCTGTCAAACCAAGAAAGTGGATATCAAAAACTTGGATAAAAACGGTCCGGTTATTATTCAATTTGCTCGTCAAGCTTGTTTTGGCAAATGCCCAATTTATAACTTTTCAGTATATGAGAACGGCTTACTCATCTATAACGGTGAACGATTTGTCGAAAAGGAAGGAACCTACTACCAAGTTCTGGCTAAATCGACCGTTGATAGTTTAGTTAATACTTTTGAGACTTCTTCATTCTCTTCATTCTCCGAAAATTACCCAACAGATAAATCGGCTCCTTCAGACTTACCAACCATCGAGTTAAGATATCGAAATAAAAAAGGTATTGTAAAGAAAGTGTGTTCAAAAGGATGGGGGGCACCTGATGAACTAGTTTTACTTCAACAAAAAGTTGATTCCTTACTTAGTTTTCAACAAATGACCAAAAAATGACAATTTAACACCCCATAATTTAATCATTTATTCAAATTTGAATTAATTTAGCCATTCATTAATAACTAAAACCAACAGCAACAATGAGAAATCTTTTA
>CANGXE010000100.1 GCA_947457525.1 Bacteroidota bacterium
ACGGCAATGCCGTGTATGCGCAGGTTTTGCTGCTCGCGAAAAGCGATGATCATTCCTTTGTTGGCGTAGCCAAAGCTTTTGAAAAGTTTTTTGAGGTCTATCATAACTGTTGGATGGCTTGTTGGAGTAAATGTGAAGGAGAGAAATCTGTGTTGACAAAACCGGTGGTTGGCGCAGTGGCATCTATAGCGGCTTTGAGGTCGAAGTTGTGTTGCGGTGCGGTGATGGCTATTTTCTTTTTGTGCATGATGTTGGCCAAATATTCTTGTTCGGTTTGGCCGGGTGTGGGCACAAAGATGGCTTTTTTCTGCGAACCGATTAAATCCATCACGGTGCTGTAGCCGGAGCGCGCTACGACTATTTCACTTGCTCCGATCAGTTGGTTCAATTGGTCGGCATCGGCAAAATTCATTTCCGTTAAATTGCCTTCAGTGGTGGTTTGTTGCTCACCGGAAAAATCGCCCCAAATCAAGACAGCCGGAATATCAAGTTCCTTGAGTTGTTTTTTGAGTATCTCTCCCAATTGCTCGCGCTGAGGCGAAGGGCCGGAGAGCAAGGCCAGTACTTTATACCGCGATGGCACTAGAGGGATGGATAATCTAGAAAGAAAGCCGATAAAAACGGGTTGGATAGACGATGGATGTTGTAATAAATCAGGCGTCAACAAACCATCCGAAGCCGGTACCCAGCAGGTTTGAAAGTGGCTAATCTGACGATGGTTAAAATAGTTGACCAAAGGCTGCATCCATCGCCAAGCCTTAGGCATGAGCACCGTGAGTTGATGCGTGATAAAAACATTATGAGCCGCATCGGCATAAAACCCATAGCGGTTGTCTGAAACGACTATATCTATGTTTTCATTTTTCACTATTGCCTTGGCTAGTTTGTTTTCCTCTTTTATGGTTTGGATAAAATGAGGTAATTGAGTGGCCATAGCCAAAACCATGTGGCCATTTTTGGGATATCTGGGATGATAACCCGGCAATTCGCAGGCTTTCAAATCAGGGAATTGTTGTTGCAACAAACACAGTGAAGCACCGCTACCGGCCAGCAAAACTTCGTGACCTTGCGCGATGAACTCACGCACGATGGGCACACACCTGGTGGCGTGGCCAAGCCCCCAATCGAGCGGGGCGACTAATATTCGTTTGCGTGTTTTCAACCGAAAAAAATTAATTTCGTTTTTATTCGTTACGTACTTATGCCAACACAAATAAAACATATCCTACGCTTTGCTGTTATGCTGACTATCGGTTTGACCTTAGCGGGAGAACTTTCAAGCTGCAAAGCCAACAAATGTGACTGCCCGACTTTTGGCGGCCACCGACAAAAACACTAAAAAACTAACTATGTTAATTACCAAAAAAGTAGAAAAAGCGCTTAATGAACACTTAGAACTCGAAATGAATGCTGTGTACAGCTATCTTTCCGTGGCCTCATGGTGTGAACGCGAAGGGCTGGAGGGCTCTGCTAAGTTTTTCTTCAAGCAGTCTGCCGAAGAGAATACTCATTTCATGAAGTTTTTTAGTTACATCAACGAAGTTGGCGGCCATGCATTAGTGCCCGCTTTGAAAGCACCAAAGTATGAGTTCAAGTCAATAGCCGAAGCTGTAGAAATGGCCTTGGGGCATGAGCAAAAAGTGACGAAAGCGATTTATAAAATCATTACTCTCTCTAAGTCTGAAGGCGACCATGCCACCGAAGACTTTCTTCGCTTCTTTGTGGATGAACAGAAAGAAGAAGAAGTGCAATTCAAACGGATTTTGGATAAAATAAAATTGATAGGCGGTGGGCCACAAAGTCTTTACTACATTGATAAAGAGTTTGACAAACTATCTGCCACCACCTCCGGCAAAAAGAAAAAAGATAAGGGAGCAGAAGCGGAATAACCCAACAAAGTCACATAATTTGAAGCCACAGCTCAGCCGAGTTGTGGCTTTTTTGTTAAATATTGGTCATCTTATATAATTATGCCGACCAGCTATTGACAAAAGCAGTTGTCGCCATTACATTGAGCATAGCTAAATGGAGAATTTCATGAAATCATTGGATAAACTTAGGGTAGGCGAACGCGCTTACATTGTAGAAATTAGCAATAACAAACTGCAAGAAAAGCTATTTGAAATGGGTATTTTACCGGGCGATGAAGTCATTATGAAAGTCAATAGTGAAAAACACAATTCAGTGATAGTAAGTGTACGCGGTCAAACATTCAACTTGTTTAAACCCGCTGCCGAAACGATTATTACTCGCGCTCTAAGTTTTGAGTTTAGTCTGAACTAGGTTCGAGCAATTCATAAGCCACACAGCGGTTTTGCTGCTGTAACTCCTCCGGACACATCGAACTAACACATCCGTTTCTCGATTTTTCACTGCCGAAATACATGGAGTTTACTTTATCAATGGCAATTCCATTTTGAATTAAGTAACGCAACATGCTGTCTGACCTCCGCAAAGAAAGTTGCTTAGCATTATTCTCATCTGCCGAAGCAATGGCATACAAGGCCACCATTTTTGTTGGATTATCTTTTATCAACTGCAACAAGTCTTTGAACTCTGCCTTTTGTTTGGCGCCAATTTCTACTGAATTTTTATCAAAATTGATAGCCGAGAGATTAATGTTGAGTTTATTTTTGGTAATAGCAGGTTCTTTAATATCAGGCTTTGGCAGCTCAACAGGAGCGGGTTGTGCATTCTTTTCTATATTTAGCTGCTCTTCTTTCTTTGTGCTAGCCAAAGCAGGATTTTGCGCTTCCTTCTCTTTCTTTTCTAGCAAAGCAGGTTCGGCTTTTAACTTTTCTTGCGCTGCATTGATGGCGGCCACCGATTCGGAGAATAACTTTTGTGCTGCGGTAGTTTTTGCTAATTCAAGCAATGCCAATTGGACTTTTGCATTGGCTAAAGAATCGGTTTTTGCTTTTTCTTGTGCTTTTGTCTGTACTCTAATCTGAGAAAGTGAATCCGCAACCTGTTCAGCTCTTTGCATAGCCACAATTTTAGCTATCGAATCAGCTTTTGCTTTAGTTTCAATTGCCTTTTTTGCTTCTATAGCCTGCGTTTTTACGCTTGCGATTGAGTCTTCTTTTACTTTGTTAGTTTGGCCATTTAAAGCCTCCAACATCTTTTTGTTTTCCGCTACTTCGCGAGCAGTTTGCAAACTGTCTTCTTGTTGCTTTTGGAGGTTAGCTAATTCTTGAGCACGTTTTGCAAAAGCTAAATCAGACTTTTGTTGAACAGCTATTTTTGCTTCCATTTCTTTAACTTTTGCTTCAGCCGCCAATCTATCCTCCTCGATGGTATTCGAATTTTCTACTGCCGGTTTTACTATATAATCTTTGATAACCCCCACCTCTAGGTTCTTATCTTCTTTCCGTTTCTTTGAAGCCGGTGTCGTATTAATTGATAAATCAGGAGTCTTTTTAGCCTCTAATTCTCGTTTACGCAAGGCCTCAATTTCTTTGAGTGCTTTTTCAAGTTCTGCTTGAAGTTGAGCTATTTTATCATCCGCTATTTTTAATTTCTCAGCCGCAATAAATGGTTGCTTTGTTTCGGCAAAAGGCACTAATTCTTTCTCCTTTGTTAGGGCGGTGGTAACTACTGGGTTTGTTTTAGGATTTTTGGCTGTCGTAGGATCATAACCTTCACGGACGTCTGTTTGTGCATACAAAACAGGGTCTAAAGCCACATTTAGTTTATAGTCTAATGGAATATTAAACCCAACAGTGGAGAAATAAAACGTAGTGTCCTTGTACTTATTAATAATTCCCGTAGAACGTTTATCAATTGAAAATTTGTAGTTGGTTTCGTAATCAAGTTTAAAATTATAGGCCCCATCTATACCCGTAGTTTGACGGCTCTCCAAGCGTGTCATTATATTTTTTAAAACAACCACGGCACCTTGAATGGGAAAATCTTCCTCTGCGCTTTTCACTACTCCCATCAGGCGCATACCGTCCTTTTTCAACTTTACCAACACATTGTTGGCGTTTAGCGCACCATTTTTGTCGGTGGAAACTTCAAAAGTGGTGTCAGTGTAGCCGGTGTAAGTGATGTGAATTTTGTAAGTCTGGCTTTTAGCCGGAGTAAATTTGTAGGTACCGTTAAAATAAGTCTTCAACATTTTGAAGGGTTTGCCGCCTTCCAGAATATCCACATTTGCTTGGTAAATAGGCGCACTTAGACTGTCATTTTTTTTGACAGTTCCCGTAAAATCTTGTGCAAATAATTGACCCGTGCTAAACCACAGTACTAGCAATACGTAAAATTTCTGCTTCACAGCGCAAACTTTTTGGTGAATGAAGTCGAACTTTTTAGTTCTGGTGCAATTTAGGTTTCAAATACAATGCCGTATATGAATGTTTTACACTTAAAATTCCTTCGGGCACACCTTGGTAGACAAGTTCACCGCCCTCATCGCCTCCATCGGGGCCTAAATCAATCAACCAATCTGCACATTTTATCACATCCATGTTGTGTTCAATCACC
Source organism: Bacteroidota bacterium (assembly GCA_947457525.1). Lineage (GTDB taxonomy): Bacteria > Bacteroidota > Bacteroidia > Chitinophagales > LD1 > Bog-950. Next base: position 4,486 of record CANGXE010000100.1, read on the forward strand.
ACTACTGTATGCCCTGCTTCTATCAGTTGGTTAAACGAAGAAACCAATTTTTTGATGTCATGAAAATGTAACCCGGTGGTAGGTTCGTCAAAAATAAACAGCATTGGGTTGGGCGAAGTGCCTCGCGTGAGATAAGAAGCTAACTTCACTCTTTGCGCCTCGCCTCCGCTCAAGGTAGAGCTAGATTGACCGAGTTTCACATAACCCAATCCCACATTTTTGAGTGGCATAAGTTTGGCCGTTACATCTTTTGCGTCTACAAAAAAGTCAATGGCTTCATCGACACTCAACTCTAAAATCTCATAGATATTTTTCTCTTTATACTTTACTTCCAATATCTCTTCCTTAAATTTTTTTCCATTGCAAGCTTCACACTTTAAATGCACATCGGCCAAAAATTGCATTTCTACAATCACTTCTCCATCGCCTTTGCAGGTTTCACAACGACCGCCTTCCACATTGAACGAAAAGTCTTTGGGTTGATAGCCTCTGATTTTAGACACTTGTTGTTTAGAAAATAAATCTCGAATGCCGTCATAAGCTTTTACATAAGTCACAGGATTAGACCGCGAACTTCTTCCCAAAGGATTTTGGTCAATCAATTCAACCGCAGTTATCTTTTTTAAATCTCCGGTCATATCACGATACACCCCCGGTTTTTCACCCGAGCCATCAAACAAACGCACCAAAGCCGGATACAAGATTTTTTTAATCAAAGTGGTTTTCCCCGAGCCGCTCACACCGCTCACCACTGTTAAGGCTTTAAGCGGTACTTTAATATCTATGTTTTTTAGATTGTGTTGTTTAGCTCCGGTCAGACTAATCCAATTGGACGGTTGTCTACGATTTTTTGAATACGCTATTTCCAACTTCCCATTCAGGTATTGAGCTGTTAGCGTATTGCTTTTCAAAATGTCGGTTGATGAGCCATTAAACATCACTTCGCCTCCATTAATGCCCGCCTCGGGACCCATGTCTACAATATGGTCACAAGCTTTCATGATATCTTCATCATGTTCTACCACCACTACTGTGTTGCCCAAGTCGCGCAAGTTTTTTAGCACAGTAATCAATCGATCTGTGTCGTGTTGGTGAAGCCCGATACTCGGTTCATCTAAAATGTAGAGCGATGAAGTTAAATTGCTGCCGATGGAGCGAGTGAGATTGATGCGCTGCGTTTCACCACCCGAAAGTGTGTTAGATAATCTATTCAATGTCAAATAACCCAAGCCCACATCCATCATGGTTTGCAAGCGCGTGTTTATTTCTATCAAAATACGTTGTGCAATTTTTGTGTCAGTTTCGTCTAGCGTCAACGTTTTAAAAAACGGATACAACTCTTTGATGGGCAAAAGCAATAATTCGGCAATATTTTTACCATTGATTTTTACGTACTGTGCGTCTTTGCGTATGCGCGAACCTTTGCAGTCGGGGCAATTAGTTCTACCACGAAAGCGCGACAGCATTACTCGATATTGTATTTTATAACTGCTTTGTTCCAGAAACTTAAAAAACTCATTTAGCCCGGCAAAATATTTATTGCCTGTCCAAAGCAATTGTTTTTCCGCATCACTCAAATCGCGATAGGCGCGATGGATAGGGAAGTCAAAAAGAATACCTTTTTTGATTAATGGTTCTGCCCATTCACTCATCTTCTCACCTTTCCAAGGCGCGATGGCGCCTTCATAAACTGACAATTCTTTGTCAGGAAAAATCAAGTCTTCATCCAAGCCCATCACGGTGCCAAATCCTTCACAAGTTTTGCAAGCACCAAACGGATTGTTGAAGTTGAATAAAT
>CANGXE010000101.1 GCA_947457525.1 Bacteroidota bacterium
TTACATCACCAAGACATGGTACACCTACTTGATTAAAACAGGAGAAAGCGATTATTACAAACTGCGCTTCATTGACTTTAAGAAAAACGGAGTGCGCGGTTATCCGACTTTTGAGTATTATAAGTTGTAATTACTCTGATACCACTTTTGTCTTGAAGGTTTTATCAAACTCTTCCCATTTCATCGTTTTGAAACTGTTGCTGAACACATAGTTTGATACCATATCAAAACGACCCGGCTCTAAAAATCCCGGTACAGGAAAGATAACATTCATTTTCTCGTCAATGTACACAGTGGTTGGGTAACTCATTTGACCGTTTAAAATCTCTGCGGCCAACTCATGATAGCCTCTGTAGCCTTGTGGTACAAACTTGTACGTCTTGCCATCTAAAGTGATTTCCTCTCTTGTCTCTGCATCAAACTTAATGGCATAAAAATTATCATTAATGAATTTCACTACTTGAGGGTTCTCATAAGTCGCCACGTCCATACGTTTGCACCATCCACACCAACCTGTGTACACATCCACCACTACTTTGCGCGGCTCTTTCTTTTGGGCTTCGGCTACTTGCTGCCAAGTCATCCAATTTATCTTTGCCTTGGGTGTGTCTTCCATTTTTTTGAATGAATACACCCCAACCATGGCCACCAAAATCATTGCGAATAAACCTGCCTTCTTCATACTATAAAACCACATTTTGTTACTCAACGAATATAAGTGAAATGTAAAATCTCCAACATATTAATTGTTAATACTATCAGGGTTATTTATTGCAAGAATATTCGTAGCTGAGTCTTAGCGAATAATCGTTACACTGCCTTTGCGAGTGATGCTCTCGGCATCGCCAAACAAGCCCAACCGCACAAAGTAAACATAAGCGCCCATTGGCATCTCTTTGCCTTTAAACTTACCATCCCAAGGGAAGGCGCCATCGTGTACTTTCTCGCCCCATCGGTCAAACACTTGGAAAGTATAAACTTTAACCCCAGCTTGCGACAACACATAAAAGAAGTCATTCACTCCATCATTATTTGGCGTAAAAGCATTTGGAATAAAAAAGTTGTTGGGCAGGAGCACGCGCACTAACACGGAGTCTGAAGCGATACATCCATTGGTAAAGATTTGCACTCCATAATATTGCGCAGCTTCCGTAGGATAAATTATCGGCTGGGTGCAATTACTGCAAGGCACATCAGCTAAGGGAAACCATTGAAATGAATCGACATTCGCCCCGTTCAAATTGATGTTAGTGTAAAGCAATACACTGTCGCCATAAGTCACGAGGGTGTCAGGGAAAACCGTCACGCTTGGCACCGAAACAGCAAAGACCGTCACTGCTGGTGCATTCACGGTGCAACCCGAAATGTCCGTCACGGTCACTGAGTAACTGCCGGCTTGATTAACACTAACCGAGGCTGTGGTTGCGCCATTGCTCCAAGCATAAGCCGTAAAGTTTCCGCTCACGCTCAAGGTCAAAGAAGTATTCGCGCAAAATTGTGTGCCGTTGCTAGTATCTATACTCACATTAGCCGAAGCACCAGAAAAGATCCTCACCGTGTCTGACTTACTGCACGTAGGATCCGAAGCGTTCAACACATAGAACACAGTGTCTGTGGTACCCAGCGGAACATTCACTTGTGGATTATTGACGACTGAGCTACTCAACCAAGAAAGAGCCGTAGCATTTTCGGCTGTCCATGCTGCGCTTGAACCGGGAGTCACTGCCGGATTACCTCCAAGCGTGGCTGTCCCTCCTTCACAAAACACTACGTCTGCACCCGCATTCGCCTGTGGCGAAGCTTTGGAGAAAACACTCATCGTGTCAGACACCGAGCAGTTAACCGTATTCACGGTCAAGATATACTGAACCGTATCTATAGTACCATTGGGAACCACTAGCGTAGGGTTAGCGGTGGTGGTGCTGCTCAACCAACCATTTGCACTGGCGGGTTCGCTTACCCAGTTGACAAAAGGAGAATTGACAGCCGGATTCCCACCTAAAATAGCTGTGCCACCGGCACAAAACGACACATCGCTGCCCGCATTAGCAAAAGGTTTGGGTAAGGAATAAATCCTAATAGTGTCTCTGCGAAAACAAGTAAAATCTGAGGTGCGCAACACATAGAAAAACGTATCAATTATTCCTGCCGGAACGAAAGCTGTAGGGTTAGAGAGATTAAGGTTGTTCACCCAACTTTGCACGGTGGCATTTTCGCCAAACCATTGCACCGATGCTCCGGGGCTGGTGGTGGGTGTGCCACCGAGGTTAACTGTTCCTCCTTCGCAGAGGTATACATCAGTTCCGGCATCAGCAGCTGGAGAAGGGGTAACAAAAATATCTAGGTCGTTTGTAAAAGCAAAATTCAAACAGGTATCCCTAATAATACAACTGACTATCACATCTTGCTGTGGGTATATCGTCAATTTATTGGTCCCATAAACGGTATCAATCGTATTGCCATAACTCCAAATAAAGTGATAGGGCGGCACTCCACAATTTGGATTGGCGGTGAGCGTCACCGGCTCTCCGGCACATATCTGATTCTTATCTTGCGCAATAGAACCATCTACCGTACAGCCTTGAATAGTCATTCGCCAAAAGTTGCCGCGAGCGCAGAGGTAGCCACACTGATCAAGGCAAACGGAGTCTCTATTCTTGAGCGTGAAAGGAATAACATAATCTGGACATTGCGGGTCGATGCAGCTTAGGTAGTTCGGGACAAAGCTATTAATCAATAAGGCGCTTGCTCCCGGCACCAAGTTCGGGTCGGTGGTGCAGGTGCCAGTGAATGGTGGAAGAGCCGGATTGCAGGACAGCAACCCCGTAGTGGTGTTGCAAGTGTCATTACGCACTTCCATCGTCACTTGACTAAAGGTGCAGAAAGGAGGCGGCAGGGCCGGCACTCCGCAGTTCGCGTCATAGGTCAAAGTATATTCCACATCCACTAGCGCATTCGTTAAAGTACTTTGTCCGGGCACGGTCACATTCATAAAGTAGTCACAACTGCCTAAAGCCAGCGAGGTGAAACCCATGTTGTAGGACGGCAGTCCTGTCTGAGAAAAATTGCCATACTTGTTGGTGCCTACTAGAAGTGGGTCAATGGTGATGGGATAAGTATGGTCGGGTTTCGTCAACCAATCTATCGGCACAAACAGCTGCAAAGTATATTCCCCATTGCTGTGTGCCAATTTATATTTCCCATAAACTCCCATTGCCTTGGCATCAACGTATATCGGCTTTTCGTAACGCATCAACTCCTCTCCCGCTGTGTTCTTCAACACATAGTCTCCTTGATAGAACCCATCAGCACTCTTCGCCCATTGGTCCGCTTCCGAAAACGTAAACCCATTAGGTAACGAAAACTTATCTTCTATCACCATCCATCCTTTAGCGATGGGCAAGTTCAAGGGTTGGTCGATTACATAACTTGTTTTCACTTCGCCAATACCAAACACCTGCTCCATGGTGATGCCCGGCCAGAGGTGGTTGACGCGCAAGCCTTCTTCGCCCACTGTGTAGGTGTTGTAGTTGCCAGTTTGAGCGGCTGTTTGCACTTTCCCTTCTTCAAAAAACCAAAGTGAAAGCTGTCCATTAAACGCAAAGTTCACTTCATCAAGATGCAGGGTGGTAGTGTGTGTGTTGAGGTCTAAGGCAGTGGCCACCGGTTGGTGAGGAGCAGCATAGCGACCAAGGCCTTTGTTTTGCAGACGCGGGTCGATGGTGTGCCAGAGTTTACTGCCCTTGGGCTGATAATGCAACGGAAAATAACTCTGCTGCGCGTAGGTGGTTTGGGTATTCTTTTCGTCTGTAAAAAAACGTGTGTTCGCGGTTCGCTTGTCAATATGCTCTGCGCACTGGCTGCACTGCGTGGCAAAAGGCACTTGCCCAAACTCGGGATGCTGTTGAGCCGCAACGGAGCTCAAAGGAGCAACGGTGGCGGTACTGTAGGTTTTAGCCTTAGGAAAGCTGTTGAGGTTATAGCTACGCACTTTCATCTGCGCCTGCGCGCTCCAGCCATAACTCACTAGAGCAAAAAATAAAAAGAAGTATTTGAACATTTTAACCATCTAATAGATGCAGACAAATGTAATATATTGGCTTGTTTTATTTTAGGGAGATTTCAGCTAACAACTCGGGCTGAACAAGAAGGTATAAAACTGTAACCCATGTGAAAGGCTGCCGATTTATTGCATAATTTGCTGCTTGCCTTGTCACAATTCTTGATACTGCTTTTTCGCTTATGTTCCAACTAAGGCAAAAACAGAACCATTATTCTTTTAACTCTACCTGTTCCGGGAAACTGATACAGAAATCGGAGCCATCCGAAGCATTTATTTGAACCTTAATAACTCCGTTAAGCTGATCAACTATCTTTTTGCAAATAGCCAAACCAATTCCGGTGCCTGTAAATTTTTCGCGATTGTGTAGACGTTGAAATATTTTAAAAATTTTTTCACGGTATTGTTCCGGTATACCTATACCATTATCAGATACAGTCAAGTGTAGATATCCGTTTTCTCGCATGAAGCTAACATTAATCTTCGGCACCTCACTTTCGTTATATTTCATGGCGTTACTAATTAGGTTCTGCAAGAGTTGTTGTACCCATACTTTCCGATAAAAAATAACCGGCAAGTACTGGAAACTGATTTGTACATTGTGGTTTACCAATTCTTGTTTTACGTGTTTGATTACATCTCGCAAAGAATCGTTCATATCTACCCGTTCGTATTTTTTAAACTGCATTTATTTTTTGATAGTTCCAGCAAATCCTGAATAAGATGTTGCATACGTTTTGAACCATCTATAGCATATTCCATAAACTTCAATTCTTCTTCGCTCAGTTTTTCATTCATGCGGTTTTTAAGCAAATCAACATAAACACTGACCATACGCAGAGGCTCTTTCAAATCGTGTGACGCTACGTGGGCATATTGGGCTAACTCTTTATTGCTTAGTTGCAACTTCCGATTGGCTTCCTCTATTTCAGCGTTCTTTTTTTTAAGCAAAACGGCCTCTTTATCTCTTTGTTCTAATTCAAATTTAGATTGCGCCAGAGCAAGATCGCTCTGCTTTTCGAAGCCGCGAAGTGTTTCGCGAGTTTCATAAAATTTAATGCTATAGCGATAGGCTTTTTCGAAATCACCTTTCTCCTCGTTCAATTCGCGCAGATAACCGTAAACCGTCACCAAATCGCTGCGGTTGTTGAATTTTTCTAAATACTCTTCTGCCAGTAGCAAATGTGCAATAGCTTCTTCTTTTTTATGCTGCATTATCAGCGATTCGCTGATATGCAGATGCGATACTCCAATCAGATTGGGATTACCAATCTGCATTTTAATCGACAAACTTCGCTGATGATATTCTGCTGCTTTATCGTATTGCAGAAGTTCAGCAAAGTTGCTGCCCAAATTGTTACATACAATCGACAACCCTGAAATGTCGTTCAGCTCTTCGTATAAAGCTACGGCTTCAAAATAATAAGCGTTGGCTATTTCTGTGCGGCTTAGCGTAGAATTATAATTTCCCAATCCCAACTGGCTTTTGGCCATACCCGGCTTGTGTTCAATGCTACGATAAATACTTTCTGCTTGGCAAAGATAGCTATAGCGCAGAGGCGACTGCTCACTTTGTTTATATAGTATGCTGATGTTATAATACAAATCAGCTATTTCCCGTTTACTGTCCAATGTTTCGTTCGGCAGACTTTGCAGGTTTTCGATGGCTCGGTGGTATCAATCACTAGCCTCTTTATACTGCCCTAGGTAGTAATAATTAGTACCCATCAGGCGATATACTAATGCAGATAAAAAGGGGTCGGTAGGTGGCCTGAATACATCTAAAAGCTGAGCGCACATTTGATTAGACTCGCGATAATTACCTTCGATAGAACTGACGGCCAGGGCACTTTCATACATAGCTTTCAACTGAGCCTCGCGATGATTAGACTGTTCAGCAACCTGTCTTGCATAACGAGCTAACTCCAATACACGTTTGTCGCGTCCCTGTTTCAGCGCTTTACACTCTTTGAGTAGGTCTTCTATATATAGATTCTCAATCTGTTCCTTCATTTATGGCTAAATTCCCTGATGTATACGCAGGAAGCTGTCAAAGGCTTATTTCACAAAGAAACAAAGGAACAAAGTGTTACTTTAATCATCGGTAGGTGTACTCATCTACCGAAATATCACTTATTTCAATGCGTGAGGACACCCACCGGAAGGGAAAGCGGCTAAAAGTGTCGGGGAGCATTTTGGAGCAAGGAAA
>CANGXE010000102.1 GCA_947457525.1 Bacteroidota bacterium
AACCTGTATTTGCTCCATTACAAAGCACATTCACATGAGTTTCAGCAAGAGTTAAAGCCGCAGGTTCTGTAATCGTTACTGAAATCGTTGCCGAACAAAGATTGTTGTCGGTAACGGTCAACGAATAAACTCCGGCAACCAATGAACTTAAATCTTCAGTGGCAGCAGCATTGCTCCAAGCAAAAGTATACGGGGTAGTACCTCCATTAGTGGTCACATTGATGGAACCCGTATTTGCTCCATTGCAAAGCACATTCACATGAGTTTCAGCAAGAGTTAAAGCCGCAGGTTGAATGACTGTTTCTGAAACTGCTACGGAGCAATTGAGGGCATCAACCACATTTCCTGCGTATGTATTGGCGGCAAGTCCGGGTAGGGTTGTTGTGCCCGGTGGAACAGGATTTCCTTGAAAACTATAAGGCGGAGTACCTCCACTTATGTTCACTGTGACAGTGCCGTCAGATAAACCAAAGCACGATACATCTGTATGTGATGTAGTAACGTTGAGTGCTGATGCCGGTTGCGTAAGTACAAATGTGTCTAAGTTTGCACAGTTTAAGGCATCTGTCACTGTAAGTAAGTAAGTTCCTGCACCTAAATCTGTTGGATTATTACCGGATAAGGTACCAGGATTCCAAGTGTAAGTATAAGCCGGTGTTCCACCAGAAATATTCACACTAATTGACCCGGTATTAGTACCAAAACAATTTATGTTTTGCGAAGTGGCTGAATAATTTGTAGCACTAGGTTGATTTAATGTAGCGCTTCCGGTGATGGTACACCCTTCATCATCTGTGACAGTGACGGTGTATGTGCCAGCCCCTAAACTCAAATTAGTTTGGGCAGAAGAAATATTACTCCAATAAAAAGTATAAGGTGGGTTACCTCCACTTACAACTGCTGTTGCGCTTCCTTTGTTGGCATTAAAACAACTATCGTTTATTACAGTAGTTGATAAAGTTAAAGTTGGAGGTCCTGAAATAACACCAGTTGCTGTAGCTGTACATCCTAATCCGTCAGTAATGGTTACTGTCATATTCCCGACAGACAGGTTAGAAGCAATTGCATTGTTGGGTTGTCCGCCACTCCAAGCATAATTGAAAGGTGGAGATCCTCCTGATACTACAGAAGCGATTGCTTGTCCATTTGTTGATCCGGCACAAGATACATCAACGGTAGTTAAACTGGCTACCATTGCAGCACCTGGCTGTGTAATGATAACTGTTCCTGTAAATGTATGTGCAGGAATAGCATCACTAAATGTATAGGTGTATGTTCCAGCGGATAGGTTTGTGGCTGTTGATCCAGAGGCGCCAGAACTCCAGTTGATGACAGGTGTTCCTGAAACTCCTGTGACAGTAACTGTAGCAGAGCCGTTATTTCCACCAAAACATGGCACATTAACTTGTGTAACGGATGAATTTACTCCACAAGGTAAGGAACCGATGGTAGCGGAATACTGTAGAAGTGCCGAACATCCATTGGCATCATTAAAATTAGCTATATAAAATCCGGCTGGTAAATTGTTAACGGTTGCTCCTGGAAATCCGGCCCATGTAATGTTGTTATAGGGCGGTGTGCCGCCTGAAATGGCTATAGATACACTGCCATTGTTTAGCCCACAACTTGCATTGGTGACACTAGTAGTAGCTGTCAATGCGCTGGGTTGGTTTAGGGTGTATTGAGCGGTACTAGTACAAACACCATCTGTGACAGTTACTGCGTAAGTCCCTGCTCCGCCATTAAATGTTTGTTGTGTACTTTGTCCTCCATTCCAATTGTAGGTATAACCACCATACCCGGCACTAGGGCCAAATCCACCCGAAGGCGTAACTCCTATTGTACCATTCAATCCTCCATTGCATGGAGGTTGAATGAGTGTTGGAGTTAATGAAATAGGTGCTGCAATGACAACAGGATTGCTAAAAGTATTCGTGCATCCACTTAAGTCTGTAATAGTTAAGGTAACATTATAAGTTCCATTTCCGGCATAAGTGTGAGTTGGGTTTTGTAAATTGGATGTGGTGCCATCTCCAAAATTCCATGCCCACGATTGGATATTTCCTAAGCTACTTGTTGAAATATCATTGAATTGCATGGTAGGGGAACAGCTTTGATAATTCACCCCAGCTACCCAGCTTGATGTGTTTAATACGCAAACGCGATGTTCGTTATTCCCACCACCCGTACCGGCTGTCCAGCCCCAATTAACAATGGGGTTGCCACCAAAATAAGTATTGACCATGTTGGGGATTACTACACTAATTCGTAAAACACCATTAAAAAAGACTTGATAAGTGCTTGTATTTACATCCCATACAATTCGAACAGTATAAAATTGACAATTATCTATGTTACCCGAACTAGTCAATGCTGGAACAGGGGATACTATGTTGTGATCAACACTTCCTCCCGACTCAATGGCTATGTGGTCAAAGCTTGGGTCTTGAGCATTTTGATAGGTGTCAAATTCAACACCGATTGAAAATGGTTGGTTACTACCTCCGTAGCCCAAACCACCACCACCAGTTCCCAAGCCATTGGGGTTTGAAGTCAATACAAAAACTATCCCGTCTGCAGCATCGTTTCCATTGTTGCAACCCAGAAAAACATCGAAGGTAAAGTCAAATGAGTTGTTTAAATTAATAGTTTGATTTTGAAATACTGCACCTGCTTGGTTGTCGATTGCAGGTGTTAAACGATAGCAATTACAACCACCCTGAGAAATTGCATCTCCAAGTACCGTATAGTTTTGTGCTTTAGTAAAAATTCCTATAATTATTAGTGTAAATACTAGTGATAATTTATTCATAGTTTGAGTGTTACAAAAAACATTAAACGTTAATGAAATGCATAATTACAACAAAAATAAAAAACCTGTCTTAGTATAAGACAGGTTTTTGGATTAAAAAATTACATACAAATTATCGAGCTACACTGACGCTTCGTTTCTCTCGAATAACAGTCACTTTCACTTGACCCGGGTAAGTCATTTCTTTTTCAATTTTCTGTGATATGGCAAAAGAAATATCTTCACTTTGTTTGTCATCTACTTTATCTGATTCTACAATCACCCGCAATTCACGACCGGCTTGAATGGCATAAGCTTTTTCAACACCATCAAAGGCTTGCGCTAAGGCTTCTAAGTCTTTCAAGCGTTGCAAATAGCCTTCCATGATTTCGCGTCTAGCACCCGGACGTGCACCCGAGATAGCATCGCAAGCTTGTATGATTGGGGAAATGACATATTTCATTTCCATCTCATCGTGGTGGGCACCCACAGCATTCACGATAGCCGGATGTTCGCCATATTTTTCACAAAGTTTGGCACCCAATAAAGCGTGTGATAACTCACTTTCTTCATCAGGCACTTTACCGATATCGTGAAGCAAACCTGCACGTTTAGCCAACTTCGGATTTAAGCCTAATTCAGAGGCCATAGTGGCACATAAATTAGCTACTTCTCTAGAGTGTTGTAATAGGTTTTGCCCATAGGAAGAACGGAAACGCATTCTACCGATGTAGCGAACCAACTCTTGATGCATTCCTTGTATCCCTAAATCAATAATCGTGCGCTCACCAATTTCTAAAATATGTTCTTCGAGTTGTTTTTTTGTTTTCACTACTACTTCCTCAATTCTTGCCGGGTGAATACGACCATCGGTCACCAAACGTTGAAGTGAAAGGCGAGCTATCTCTCTGCGAATAGGATCATAGCCCGAAATGATAATGGCTTCCGGAGTGTCGTCTACCACGAATTCACAACCTGTGGCGGCTTCTAAGGCGCGAATGTTTCTTCCTTCGCGACCAATGATTTGACCTTTTTGTTCATCGCTATCTAAGTTGAACACAGAAACCGTGTTTTCAATGGCGTTTTCAGCCGCTGTGCGCTGAATGGTTTGGATAACAATTTTCTTTGCCTCTTTGTTAGCTTTAGATTTCGCTTCGTCTATCAATGTTTTAGTTAAACCAAGCGCTTGCGCTTCGGCTTCTTTGGTCATTGTTTCTACCAATTCTTTTTTCGCATCTTCTTTGGTTAGGCCACTAATCTGCTCCAACTTAGATACGAAAATTTCGTGGCTTTTTTTCAGTTGCTCGTTCTTGGTGTTTACTTGCTCTAACTGTTTGGCCAAATTGTCTTTGATTACTTCAATTTCTTTTTCCTTTTTGGCAGCTTCGGAGGCGCGTTGTGAAGCTTCGGTTTGAAGCTGCTTAACTTGTGCTTCTTTGTCAATCACCTTTTTGTTCCTCTCGGTCACTTCGGCTTCGTGTTTTGCTTTTAGCTGCAAGAAATTTTCCTTGGCTTCAAGCATCTTGTCTTTTTTAGTGTTCTCAGCTTGGCGTTGTGCGTCAGCTATGAGTTTGTCGGCTGTGGTTTTTGCATCAGCGAGTTTTTTCTGAACTTCCTCCTGTGCTTTTGCTTCTATTTCAGAATTTGATTTCTGCGTGATAGAGCGACCAACCAGCAAACCCACAATCGCAGCTATCACAGCAATCACTGCCGCAATAATTATGATGTATGTGTTATCCATGTTTGGGTTTTATATTGAGTGATTAAATAAATACTTAACAATTTCGGTAGATGGATTTGGCCAACTACCCCAGAAAAACGAATACTAAAAAATGGAGAGAGTGGAGTGAAAAACTAAACGACTGAGCTGAGGGCTTTATCTAATTCTGTTAGTTTTTCGCTTATAAAACGGTCGTTCTGTTGCTTTTCATCGGCTGCATTGAGGTTTTCGATGGCAAAATTGAATAGGCACATGGCCATGTAATCTTGCTTGTCTTTGCCTGCATATCGCGTCTGGTGTTGTTTTATCTTTTCGTTGACCAGATTTACAGCTTGTTTCACTTTTTCTTCATCTTGTTTGGCCACTTTGAGTGGATAAACTCGCTCAGCAATCAGTACGTTGATGTTTACCGTTTCCATCGTCTCTACTTTTTCAATCATTCAACATCACAATACAACTATCTATTTCTTTGATGTATTCGTTAATCTTCCTTTTTAATTCTGAAACATCAGCACCTGATTTTTGATCTTGGCTAATATTTTGCGCTAACTTAATAATTTTTATTTGTTCTGTCAATTTCTGGTTAACTTCTTCTTGTTCCTTGGTTTTTTCTATGGTTTTGGCCAGTTCAACTTCTAGCGCAGCCACTTTTTGAGCCATTTTTTTATTCAGCTCAATGAGTTTGTAGGCCTTCGACAATAGGGTTTCAAAATGTTGTTTTTGTGTTGGGGTCATATGTTTCAAGTGTAACAAAAGTAACATAAGATTAGAAATGCTTGACCTATTCTTACCCGACTTATAAAATCAATTCGCATTATTTAACGCTAAACTTGGATGATAAACTTTACTTTCATGCTGTAAAAATCAATCGACAATGAGAAAAATCACTTACCACTTGTTTTTAATGTTTACGGTGTTTTTCACCGCGTGCAATGCTCAGCCCGGCAAAGTTCAAAATTTAGATGTAGATGCTTTCGACAAAAGCATATCGAATAATCAAGTGCAACTTGTAGACGTGCGCACCCCCAGTGAATTTGCATCAAAGCATATCCAAAACGCTAAGAATATTGATATTAATAGTGCTGATTTTGATAAACAAATGAATAGTTTAGATAAATCAAAACCAGTGTACATTTACTGCCTTTCGGGCGGAAGAAGCAGCCGAGCGGCAGATTGGGCTTTGGCGAATGGTTTTAGAGAAGTCTACAATTTATCCTATGGTATCAACTCGTGGTTGGGTGAAAAAAAACCGGTGGTCGCAGAAAATGCAGAAGCTCAAGCAGCCGGGTTGACTTTTGATGATTATCTAAAACATTTAAGCAGTGCGCAAAAATTGGTGTTGGTAGATTTCAATGCCGTTTGGTGTGGGCCTTGCAAAATTTTGAAACCGCGCATTCAAAGTTTGTTGAAGAAAAGAGGAGAGAAGGTGGAGTTATATGAAATTGATGTAGACAAAAATTCGGCTTTGGCTAACAAGATGAATGTAAAAGGTATTCCCCTTTTGATACTTTACAAAGGCGGCAAAGAAGTTTGGCGCACGATGGGCTTAGCAGAAGAAAAAGATTTGATGGACAAAGTAGATGAATTCTCTAAGTAACCTCAATCTTCATCTTTGCTTGTTGCCTTAGTTTTAACTAGTTCTCCTAATCGTATTTTAATACCCAAGTTGAATAATCGACCTTCGAGTGGAGCGTAGATTTCAGCAAATTTCGGTTCGTTGAGTGTAGGCGATGGCGACA
>CANGXE010000103.1 GCA_947457525.1 Bacteroidota bacterium
ATTGTTAGTCATCCGCGCTTATCAACAAGACATTGGGCAAGGCCACAGAAACATCGCACTTATTCCTGCTTCAGCTCACGGCACCAACCCGGCTAGTGCGGTGATGGCAGGATTAAAAGTGGTGGTGGTGGCCACCGATTCACACGGCAACATTGACTTTGAAGATTTAGTAAAGAAAACTGAAGAACACAAAGATGACTTGAGTTGCTTGATGGTGACTTATCCATCTACACATGGTGTGTTTGAAAGTAATATTAAGGATGTTTGCGCTTTAATTCACGCTAATGGCGGTCAAGTATACATGGACGGAGCTAACCTCAACGCGCAAGTGGGCTTGACTTCTCCAGCTCTCATCGGAGCGGATGTTAACCACATCAACTTACACAAAACATTCGCTATTCCTCACGGTGGCGGTGGCCCCGGCATGGGACCAATTTGTGTAGCGGCACATCTAGCTCCTTACTTACCAGGGAATCCTATAGTAAACACAGGTGGCGATAAATCTATTCACGCCATTTCTGCTGCACCTTTTGGTAGTGCCTCAATTCTTTTGATTAGCTATGGCTACATCCGCATGTTAGGCGCGCAAGGTGTAACCGATGCCACTAAGTACGCCATCTTCAATGCCAACTACATGAAAGTGCGCTTGGAAGAATATTATGATGTACTTTACGTGGGCAAAGAGCATGGTCGCGTGGCGCATGAATTGATACTTGATTTCCGAGCGTTTAAACACACCGTAGGTGTAGAGGTAGAAGACGTGGCGAAGCGATTAATGGACTATGGTTTCCACGCACCCACGGTTTCTTTCCCTGTAGCCGGCACCTTGATGATTGAACCTACCGAAAGTGAAGACAAAGCCGAGATTGATCGCTTCTGCGATGCCTTGATTGCTATTCGTGGAGAAATCAGAGCGATTGAAAACAAGGAGATAGACGCTGCTAATAATCCATTAAAAAATGCACCGCACACCATGAACATGGTTATTAATGGCAATTGGGATAAACCTTACAGCCGCGAACAAGCCGTGTTTCCATTGCCTTATGTAAGCGCTAAAAAATTCTGGCCAAGTGTTGGTCGCGTGAATAATAGTCACGGTGATCGCAATTTGATTTGCACTTGCCCACCAATTGAAAGCTACGCAGAATAAAAAATACTAGAACAAAAAATATACAAACGATGAGCCAAAGAAAATGGGAAGCTATCCGCCAATACGAAGAGATTAAATTTGAGTTTTTTGAAGGCATTGCTAAGATTACTATCAACCGTCCGCGCTATCGCAATGCGTTTACGCCATTGACGGTGAAAGAAATGATAGATGCGATGAACATTTGTCGCGATAGTTTGGATATTCAAATTATCATCCTTACAGGTGAAGGAGATATGGCATTTTGCAGCGGGGGCGACCAAAATGTGCGTGGTCATGGAGGATATGTTGGCGTGGACACGGTACCACGATTGAATGTTCTTGACTTACAAAGACAAATTCGTTCTATTCCTAAATGTGTCATAGCGATGGTGAACGGCTATGCCATTGGTGGTGGCCATGTTTTGCATGTGGTTTGTGATTTGTCTATAGCGAGTGAAAACGCCATATTCGGTCAAACCGGACCCAAAGTAGGTAGCTTTGACGGTGGATTTGGTGCGAGTTATTTAGCACGTGTGGTGGGACAGAAAAAAGCTAGAGAAATCTGGTATTTGTGCGATCAGTACAATGCGGCTGATGCTTTGGCAATGGGATTAGTGAACAAAGTGGTGTCACTCGAAATGCTCGAAGATGAAACCGTGGCTTGGTGTCAAAAAATTCAGGAAAAATCTCCACTTTCTATTCGTATGCTTAAATCTTCGTTTAACGCAGAGCTAGACGGGCAAGCGGGCATTCAAGAATTGGCGGGAAATGCCACTTTGCTTTACTATCTATCTGACGAAGCCAAAGAAGGCAAGAATGCCTTTATCGAGAAGCGCAAACCGGATTGGAGCAAGTTTCCGAAGTTTCCATAGTTAAAAACTAGCTTGTAAAGTTCTTGAATAAGCCATAAATTGCCTTCCATTACTTAGCTACTTTTATTATGAACCAGTTTGATCCGATACAACAAATATTAGCTCGCTACGAAGTGCGCAATGTGCAACTTGTTCATCACCTCACCGAGATGAATGACTTACAAGTGAACCAACATTTTCTCCAAACTTTGCTCAAAATGTTTGAAGACGACACATGTTTTCCCAAAACTGAATTAGAACAACATTCACTCGAGGTTATCCTAGATTACATACAAAGAACTCATCGCTTTTATCTTCAAAAAAAATTGCCGGAGATAGAACAGAGCATCGATCAACTCCTCACCAACTATGATGATAAGCATCCTATTTTGCCATTGCTCCGAAATTTTTATTTGAATTACAAAAGTGAGTTGATTGCACACATTCGTGCAGAAGACCAACAACTACTTCCTCATATCCGACTGCTACTCGAAACAGAGCAAGAATATTTTAATCCAACCATTGTAGCCGAGAAATTGAAAGGATATTCCTTGCAGAAGTTTATCGACACGCACGATGATACTGAAGGTGATTTACATTCGGTTCGAGCAAGCATAAAGAAATATGACCCGATACCGACTAATGCTACACCACACCGCATCCTACTATCTCAACTTGAACTTTTTGAACAAGACTTGCGAGTGCATGCGTTGATTGAAGATTTAGTGCTTATACCTCGTGCCTTAGAGATAGAAAAGAAGTTCTTAGAGAATATTAAAGTGGCTTTGAATTAAAATTCGAAAATTCAATCCACAAAAAAAGGCGGCTCTTGTAAAAGAATCGCCTTTTGTATTTTCAGTTAATTATAGATTACTCTACAACTATGCTTTTTGAAGCGAAACCTTCAGCTGTACGCAATTGCAGTGTGTAAAGACCTTTAGCAAATTGACGTAAATCAATTCTAGTGTTGTAGAAACCGGTTACATCCAAGTTTTCTGTGTACACTTCACGACCAGTAATATCAACGATTTTAATTTGACCGTTTACGTTACGACCTGCATTCAAGGTAAACTCAAATGTACCATTGTTTGGATTTGGTGTGATGCGGATAGCTGAATTCAATTCGGTGTTAAACTTGTTGATGGAAGTGTTAGGACGACAAGCAGCACCTTGTTCGATAACATCTACGAAAAAGCTAAATGGATTTTGTGGTTGAGCTTGTAATACTGCTAGGTCAACTGTAGTGTCCGGTGGCAAGCTAAAGCCAGGGATACTTGGTAAACCACTTAAAGTAATTGTTCCATTAAAGCTTAATGGATAATTGCCAGCTGGATCTGTAGTAGTACCTGATAATTGAGCACATCCGTTTGTTCCGCCATAAAATACTCCGGTAGCAGGATTTAAAGTATAAATAATTCCTGTAGGGAAACCATCGATAGATGTGATATTAACTGAGTCAACAGTCAAAGTGATAGGAAATGGAATACCAGGAGCGATAGTTGATAAATCAATGCTAGTTGGCACTGCAATTTGGATGGTTTGATTGTAAGACACTGAGCGCTCGATACAAGGTAAATCTTGCGGCTGAGGAGCTAAAAATTCAGTGTTGCTTGGGTCAATCGTGCATTGTGCGGACACGAAACCAGAAATAGATAGCAATGAAGCTACGAAAAGAGTCTTGATGTTTTTCATTGGTTTAGGGTGTGGTTTATAATTATGAATAAGTTTGTGTCGGTAAATTTAAGTGTAATTGTATGAAAAATATGTGATATATTGGAAAGAAAATGCACTATTCCACATTTTGGGGGTGGTTAAGAAGATTGTAGATTGAGTAGAGATATTATTTTTACCAAAAAATAGACCAAAAATTTGAAAAAGTATTTCACTAAAACTTTACTCCTAAATATTCTTGTGGCATTGGTCATCGTAGTGGTTTTACTACTTATGGTGCAATGGAGTTTAAAATCATACACCCGTCACGGTGAAAGTGTGGCTGTGCCCGATTTAAAAGGTATAAACATTGAAAAGGCAGCCCAGATACTAGACGATAAGAATTTAGATTGGCAAATTATTGACTCAATTTTCGACAGTAATAAGCCTCCTTTATCGGTAGTAGATCAAAATCCGAAAAACGGTTCGAAGGTAAAATATGGCCGCACCATCTACATCACCATAAATGCCACAAATGCTCCGACTACCGAACTTCCTGATTTAATTGGAAGAAGCTCGTACAAATACGCCAAAATGCAATTAGAGAGCTTCGGGCTCAAAGTGGGCGAGCCTATCTACAAACCCGATCCGCACTTAAACTCAGTGATTGGTATGCAAGTTGGCGGGAAACCGGTCACCAAAAAAACAAGAGTAGCTAAAGGGACGACCATCACACTGATTTTGGGTGATGGTATAGGAGGAAGCAGCATGCCGGTTCCTTATTTAATCGGGTTGAGATATGAGGAAGCTGAGTTTAAACTTAAAGGCTATTCGTTAAATGTAGGTGCATTGGTGGTGAAAGAAGATGTTGTAGACACCGCGGGTGCCATCATCTATAAACAAATTCCGGCTTTCGGCAGCGGCAATTCCATCAGAATAGGTGAGCCGATTGATTTGTTTATCTCTAAAGAATTACCCGAAGGAATTATTGTAGACCCTACACTTTACGACATTCCATTGGAAGACTCTATCCAATAAATTCTATATCTAACCGTTTGCATGATGCAATTTTGATAAAACTACATGAATAACATAATCACTATTTTTTTTACTCTTTTCACCATTTCCTTAAGCCTTGCGCAAACCGAAACGCTTTCGGCCATCTCCAGTTATCCGAATATTCAGCCTATCAAATCATCAACTTCTACACACAAATATTTAGTAGACAAAGGCAATGTCGTAGTTACTTCTGACACACTTCAACTGCCTTTTATTGATGATTTTTCCACCAATCGCATGCGCACCTACAAATGGCTTGAAAATAATTACACGGATACGTTCTTCAATGTAACCGGCACTTGCTTAGGCAATGAAAACATCACTACCCAACAAGTAACTTTACGCAATGACACCTCGTGGTACTACACTTTCGACACTGCCAACTTAACTGTAGACTCCTTCCCGCAACCCGCACAGGCATTTACTTTTTTCGGACCGGCTACCAACAACTGTTTCAGCGCAACGCCTCAAACCATTTATTATTGGCCGGAATACTTTCGCTATTTCTACAACACCAACACATCTAAATTCGACTCCGTTTTTATCACCAATCCACCTAGTGAAATTTTGTTTTATGCTCCGGTGGTTTACTTCGCCAACGGACAACCTGGTACCCTTTGGTTTGATAATTACGCTTACGTCAATAGCACCTATCCTATCTTGCCACCAAGCATTGGTGTGGCCACATTGGATGGATTAAATGAATTGGGATTACCTTATAACAATGCGAGCAACAACACCTATGGCGATGCCGATGTGCTGACCTCAAAAGGGATTAACTTATCAGGCCTTTCGGAGGGCGATTCGGTGTATTTGAGTTTCTTCTATGAACCAAAAGGATTAGGCGATTTTCCCGATTCGAAAGATTCGTTGATTGTAGAGTTTAAAGACATTGGCGATATATGGTGGAGAGCTTGGGCGCGCCCGGGCTATGCTGTACCTAACCAAGATAGCGTGCAGTTCAATCAAGTCATGTTATTACTACCTGACCGACCGCTGCAGAACTCTTACTTCCACAACAACTTTCAATTTCGCATTAGAAACAAAGCCTCGCTTTATGGCGCATTAGATCACTGGCATTTAGACTATGTGAAATTGGATAAAAATAGAAGTGCGGTTGACACGGTCATTCAAGATGTGGCATTTATCTACCCTTATCCGACTATCCTCAAAAACTTCACGCAATTACCTGCCGACCAGTTTACGGGCAATATAGATTTGGTGGATAGCATTTCTATGCTTGTCCGCAACAATGACCCTAACGCCATCAATAACCCTCCCGCTACCAACTTTGCCTTCAGTGCGCAAGAAACTTACCCTACACCGGTGGTGGTTCTAACACCCACTACTTTGGCATTCAACGCTGAGCCTTTCAAGCTTATTGAAGTCAATCCGGCTGCCGATTATGTTATCCTAACTTCTCCCAATTGGCCGGTTGATAGTCTGGTGATCAACTCGCAAGTGAGCATTTCACCGAATGACAGCCGCCCTCAAAATGATACTTTGCGTCAAGTTCAATCCTTCAGCACCACTATGGCTTATGATGATGG
>CANGXE010000104.1 GCA_947457525.1 Bacteroidota bacterium
ACCCCGAGTACTTTACTAACCCATTTTTTGAAAGCATTAGACTAGGGCACATCGACATCACTAGACTTTTATTGGCGCATGGTGCATCGTTGCAAGAAAAAGAAATCATGACCGGGCTTACTTCCTTAGAGCTAACCAAGCAATTAGGAAATGCAGAAATGCTGGAGTTGGTGAAAGCTTACTTATAAATAGCTACCTCGGGTTGGGCATCGGCTTTGGCCCATCCTCGATACATGCCTGCCGAGTTGAATGGCAACGTAACGTTTCCGGCATAATCAAGGGCAATCAAGCCACCTTCGCCACCTATCGCTTTCAGTTTTTGGTTTACTACGAAATCTGCAGCTTCAATCAAAGACAGTCCCTTGTATTCCATCAAGCAAGCAATGTCATACGCCACGAGTTGCTTCATGAAAAACTCTCCATGGCCGGTGCAAGACACTGCACAGGTCGAATTGTCCGCATACGTTCCCGCACCGATTATAGGCGTATCGCCCACGCGGCCAAATTTCTTATTCGTCATTCCACCTGTGGAAGTAGCCGCAGCTAAATTGCCGTGTTGATCGAGCGCAACAGCACCTACCGTGCCAAACTTTTTGTCTTTATCCGCAGTATGGTCGAGTATAGTTTTTTCTTCATCTTTTACTGATTGCCATTGCTCGTATCGATATTGATCGTGGAAATATTCATCAGTTTCCATCGTAAATCCATTCGCTGTGGCAAATGCTTTTGCGCCATCTCCAATCAACAATACGTGCTCTGTTTTTTCCATCACGGCTCTTGCCAAAGAAACCGGGTTTTTAATTCCACTCACAGCTGCCACAGCGCCACAACTCCGGTCAGCACCGCTCATAATGGCGGCATCCATTTCGTGCTTTCCCGCTGCGTTAAACACAGCTCCTTTGCCCGCATTGAACAAGGGGCAATCCTCCAGCACTTTCACAGATGCCTCTACGGCATCTATACTTTTGCCGCCATGTTGAAGAATGCGCTGCCCAGTCAATAAAGCATCTGCCAGAGCAGCTTTATAAGCTTGTTCTTTTTCGGGTGTGAGCAAGTGAGGTAGGATGGTGCCGGCTCCACCGTGTACGGCAATGGCAAATGTAGACATAGAGATTAAGTTTATTCGGCAATCATTTCAAACTTGTGGGTATCGAGCTCAAATCGGCTGCCATGTTCCATGATGTGCACCACTAAATTTTCAACAGAAAAAGGAGAGCCTTCTTCCACATCAGCAATGTTGCTGTGCACAATATTCCGGCCGTCAAAGAGGAATACCGCTCCGCTTCCGATGGTTTCGAGGTGAACACCGTTTGTGATGACAATGCCAGTATCTTCCCCCAAACCAATACCTACGCAAGAAGGATTAGCTGAAACTGCTTGCGCCAACCGAGCAAATCTGCCGCGCTTGTTGAAGTGAGAATCGATGATTACCCCATCCACAAAAGACAAACCGGTGGTGATTTTCACTTCACCTTTAATGTGAGCACGCTCGGCATTGCCTTGATAAATCATGGTGCTGCTCATGGCCATGGCACCGGCACTAGTACCTGCTATCACAAAATTTTCGTTTTTATAACGCTGTTTCAACAGGGCTAGAAATTCAGTGCCGCCAAAGATGGCGGTGAGGCGAAGTTGATTGCCGCCCGAAAACATCAACGCATCGCAATCGCGAAGGCGCTGCACCGTATTTGGATCCATGGCTTGTCTGCGTTCGCGCACATCAATGATACCTACGTTTGTGCAGCCGATTTTGGTGAGTGCACTAAGGTAGTTTTCTCCCACTTCTACGGGGATAGAGGAAGCTGTAGTTACCACTTCAATCCGCGCATCTAAACGCCCCACTTCTTTGATAAAACGTTTGAGAATTCCCATCTCAAAAAACTTCAAGTTGTTGCGTTCAATGACGCCAAGTTCTAGATCAGTTCCTTTGTCTTCCGCTCCACCGATGGAAATTAATTTGCCCTTTGGATTTTGCATGGGGGCAAATTTGTATTTTATCATTTAATATTTCATATTCATTTTACACAATCGGTGTGGTTAAAAAACTAAAGCTATTATTGACGAATAATTATACTCTATGAAGATTATTGATATCAAAGTAATGAACGGACCGAACTATTGGAGCGTAAAACGCCACAAACTAATAGTGATGGTGCTTGATATAGAAGAACTTGAAGAGAAACCAACAAATAAGATTGATGGCTTTGCTGAAAGAATTGAAAAATTGTTTCCGACCATGTATGAACATCGTTGCTCTAAGGAATATGAGGGGGGATTTTTTGAGCGGGTGCGCGAAGGCACATGGATGGGACATGTGATAGAACACATTGCTCTTGAGTTGCAGACACTGGCAGGAATGGAAGTAGGCTTTGGTCGCACCAGAGAAACTAGTAAGAGTGGCGTTTATAATGTTGTATTCACCTATATGGAAGCTAAAGTAGGCCGCTACACAGCCGAAGTGAGTGTGGATATAGCACAAGCATTGATTGATAACACACCGATTGATTTGCCGGCAATTATTCAGAAGCTTAGAGAAATGCGCGAGGAAGAGCGCCTTGGGCCCAGTACAGGTTCAATTGTTGATGAAGCTGTGAAACGTAAAATACCATTCATTCGGTTGAACAAACGCTCTTTGGTACAGTTGGGTTATGGTATCAATCAACGCAGAATTCAAGCTACTGTGGTTAGTACGACTAGCAATATTGCTGTAGAGATTGCCTGCGACAAGGAAGATACAAAGAACTTGTTAGAGGCTGCGCAAATCCCTGTGCCACGCGGAGTGATTATTTATGATGAAGAAGATTTGGAAAGAGCAGTTAGCAAGTTGGGTTATCCTTTAGTAACTAAACCAATTGATGGAAATCATGGGAAAGGCGCAACCACAGATTTGAAGAATTGGGAAGAGGTGAAGGCAGGATTTTATGCCGCTAAAAAGTATTCAAAAGCTATTATCTGCGAAAAGTTTATCACCGGTCGAGATCATCGCTTGTTAGTGATCAACTATAAGTTTGTAGCGGCTGCCTTGCGCACTCCGGCTACGGTAATTGGCGATGGCGTTTCTAGCATACAGCAATTGATTGACATCGTTAACTGCGACCCGCGCAGAGGTTATGGTCACGAAAAAACATTGACCTCCATCAAAGTGGATGAGTTTACAGAAAATATTCTTCGCGATAAACAATTTACTCTCGACACGATCTTGCCGAGGGACTACGAACTTTGGCTAAAACCAACCGCCAACTTAAGCACGGGTGGCACGGCAACGGATGTTACAGATACCGTTCACCCTTCAAACATCGTTATGGCCGAGCGTATCGCACGAATAATCGGGTTGGACATTTGCGGAATTGACATTATGGCTCACAGCCTGCGCGACCCTATTACAGAAAACGGAGGTGCTATTTTGGAAGTCAACGCTGCGCCTGGTTTCCGTATGCACCTCGACCCTACCTCCGGTTTGCCGCGCAATGTAGCAGAGCCAGTTATTGACATGCTTTATCCTCCGGGCACATCAGCACGTATTCCGATTATTGCTATTACAGGAACTAATGGTAAAACCACGACCACTCGTTTGACCGCTCACATTGTGAAACAAATGGGGAAGAAGGTTGGTTTCACCACCACGGAAGGCGTTTATATTCAAAACGAAAAATTGATGACCGGAGATTGCACCGGACCGGTTAGTGCAGAGTTTGTACTTAAAGACCCAACTGTAGAGTTTGCGGTGCTAGAGTCGGCTCGTGGCGGTATTCTCCGTGCGGGGTTAGGATTTCATCAATGCGACATTGCTATCGTCACTAACATTGCACCCGATCATCTAGGACTTGGAGGCATTGATACGCTCGAGCAGCTTTCACGGGTTAAATCTGTCGTACCGAAATCAGTTTTCCCAAGCGGATATGCTATTTTGAATGCAGATGATAAGCACGTGCTTTCTATGCGCGAGGAATTGTCTTGCAAGATTGCACTTTTCTCGTTAAATGAAAACAATCCGAAGTTAAAAGAGCATTGCGAGAAAGGAGGCATTGCTGCAGTGTATGAAAATGGTTTTGTCACTATCATGAAGGGCACTTGGAAAATTCGAGTAGATAAAGTAACTAACATCCCAATAACGTTTGGCGGAAAAGCAGAGTTTAACATAGCTAACGTTTTGCCCGCAATGTTGGCGGCCTATCTTTCCGATTTCAAGATTGAAGATATTCGTCTAGCTCTAGAAACCTTTGTGCCTTCACCGGCTCAAACACCTGGAAGAATGAATATTTTCTACTTTAAAAACTTTGCAGTGATGGCCGATTATGCGCACAATGCACATGGTATGGAAGCTATCGGTAAATTTGTGTCTAAGATTGACGCTACCAGAAAAGTAGGCGTTATTGCCGGAGTGGGAGATAGGCGAGATGAAGACACGGAGGCGCTAGGTCGCGAGGCTGCAAAAGTGTTTGATGAAATTATTATTCGGCAAGATAAAAACTTGCGGGGCAAATCAGAGGAAGAAATCATTGCGCTATTGACCAAGGGTATTCACAGCGTGAAAAGCGATATTAAAATCACTTCTATCAAAACCGAACGCGATGCTATTGATCATGCTATTCGCAATGCTATCAAAGGCTCGTTTATTGTTATTATTCACGATGTAGTAGTTTCTGCACTCGACCAAATTCAACAACTCAAAGAAGATGAAGACAGTGGCAAGTCGAGCATTGATAGTTTGAACGATTGGGTGATATAGACTATAAAAATAGGAATACTCTATGAAAAGAATATGTGCGCTATTTTTCTTTTTTGCCTGTTTCGCAATGGGGCAGTTGCAAGCGCAAGATGGATTTGATTATTTGGTTATCTATCTCAAAGAAAAAACTGTGGCAATGGAACGCGTAGAGCAGAATATTGTGGAGCGAGTGAAACAGAGTAGTCTCACTCAAGCTGTGACTAAAAGTAAATCTACCGATTTAGATAACACAGCAAAACAGCTGGTTCGACAAGGATGGGAGATAAGTGTAGTGACAAAAGAAGCGTACTACTTTCGCAAGAAACGCGAATAGTTGTCGCTAACTATTTCCTTTTTTCGTGCAGTTTCCATTGCTGTATTTGCACTTCTTCTTTAACTAAGTCTAAGGATTGAATAACCATATCCGTAAAGGTCTTTTTTAGCTTCTCGTCTTCTTCGTCTGTGAGTAAGGTTTCTATCACGCCATCCGTTATCTTTTCAATAACCACTCGGCTTTCTTCGCTGCTCATGCGTTCGAAAATACTGTTGATGGTCTGAAACGTGATGTCATACACCGACTGTTGCAACGCAGCACTAGCAGTTTTGCCGACCATTGGCACTTGTTCCAACACACGAATATTTTGATTTTGCTTTATTGCTTCCGATACCGACACACGGATACTCTCGCGCAGGTCTTCGCGGTTGAGGGCATATTGATCGCGGGTGACTTTCTGCACTCTGTGAGCAATATAATCCACCAATACATCTTTGCGCGGCAACACCACTTGTTCAATGATTTTACCTGTGAGTGGTATACCCGCCTTTACTTCTTCTTGCACACTTTCTATGATGTTGACCACCACTCTATCTGACACTTCTTCGGTCAGTACTTTCATGTATTTTGTGAAAAGTTTAAAGAGATAGAATTGGCGCAAGTTGATAATGCCCATACGATGAATGCGAATAAGAATAGCCACCACACGCAAGAACCTCAATGCACGCATAGAGCCAATCGGAATGCATCCTAATAAATCATACCAATGAGCAAACGGATAGAAAAACCAACGGTGATAAGTACCTAAGGAGATGGCCACAACCCAACGAAAAGTGAATTCAACAAGAAAAAAGCCTACAAAGCAGGCATCTATCAAACCGAAATGTTCGTAGATGGGTAGATATAAATTATAGAAAGCCGGAATGTATTCTTGGAATAAATTTCGCATCACTTGGCTCTCAAAATTGAGCTGAATGCCAAGCAAAGTCAAGTTGATAATCACCAACACCACCATCGAAATGTCGGCTAGCAAAAATAGCTTGTCGATGGTGGGGCTGTATGTTTGTTTATTCGTCATGGATTTCGCAGAAGTCTATTTAGCAACGGTAAGTTTTTTATCATCAAATCGGAAATAGAAATTAGCCCAAGCTAAAAACAGAATAATAGCGGAAAGCACAATAGGTAGGCGATAATCTACGCTTACCATTACACCCGCAATTAGTGGCGGGAATATAAAG
>CANGXE010000105.1 GCA_947457525.1 Bacteroidota bacterium
GATTTCATAGCCAGTGTTTATGCAGAGCATGAAGGTAAGCTTCAACTGCAAGCACGAATGAATTTGAACAACGGGAAAACAAGTGAGCTTAAGCTACAACCCGGCAAATACACCATCGTCTATCAGTCAGTTAAAAGCTACGATTCAGAAACGACCAAGTCGAAACAGTTTACAATTGAAGATGGAAGAACTAACGTCATTTATTTGCAGTTATGAAATGGATAGTAATTACATTCTCATTTTTCTTAATGCTCTCCTTGAGTGCGCAAGAGCGCACCCGTATTTTGTTTTTGGTGGATGGTTCCCTGAGTATGCGCAACGAATGGAAAGGCGGCACCAAATGGAATATAGCCACAGAAGTGCTTCAGGATTTAGCCGATAGCATTGAGAAAATTCCGAACACGGAAATGGGTATGCGCGTGTTTGGTCACCTATATCCCGAGCCGGACAAAAACTGCAGAGATTCCAAACTTGAAGTTCGTATCGATTCGAACAACGCTAAAGCTATTCAAAAAAAACTTCTAGAAATTCGCCCGAAGGGCATCACACCATTGGTCTATTCTATCGAACGCTCGGCCACCGATTTTGGCAACGTAATGGCTAAAAACATCATTATCATCATTACTGATGGAGAAGATGCGTGCGAGGGTGACCCCTGTTCTGTAAGCTTAACCTTGCAGCAAAATAACATAGTGCTACGCCCATTTATCATTGGCATGCAGCTCAATCCCAAAAGCTTTGAAACCATGAATTGTATGGGCAAATTGTATAACACCAATTCTTCCGATGAATTTGTATCTACTATGAAAAAGGTGGTGATAGAAGCAATTTCCAAAACCACTTTTCAGGTTAATCTTCTTGATAAAGAGAAGAAACCAACCGAAACGAATGTAAATATGACCCTATTCGATTCGGAAACAGGCCTTCCTAAATATCATTTTTATCATACTATGAATGCACGCGGTTTGCCCGACACGATTACTGTTTCACCGATGTTCAACTACCAATTGCAAATACATACCATCCCTTCTATTACCATTGACAATATCCAGTTTAAACAAAATGAACATCGAGTGATTGAAGTCAATGCGGCTCAAGGTTCTTTGCAGTTTGGCTGGCAAGAACCGGTATTGAAAAACATTAATACCGATCGAGTGAAGTTTTTGGTGAAGCCGGCCGGTGGTCGTGAAATTCATTTTGTTCAAACGCCCAACAGTACAGAAAAATATTTGACCGGAAGTTATTATGTAGAAGTGTTGACTTTGCCACGAGTATTGTTGACCAATGTCAAAATTGATCAAAGCAAAACGACAGAAATTCTTATTCCTGCGCCTGGATTGCTCGTCTTGCAAAAGAACAGCGAAGTGATTGGAAGTATTTTATATGTCGAAAAGGGGCAATTAGTGAAAGTTTGCGATTTGAAAGCTAAAGACAAAATAGAAAATATTGCCTTGCAGCCCGGCAGATACCGATTAATCTACCGCCCGAAATTCAATCGCAGTATCCACACTTCGGTTGATAAAGAAATAGAAATAACTAGTGGCGGTAGTGTAAGTTTGAAGCTGTAAAAAAACAAACCAATGGCACTATCAGACTATGTTTCTACCAGCTCAAAAGACACGCGAAGCGGATTTGGTGTAGGTATTTTAGAACTTGGCAAAACCAACCCTAATGTGGTGGCGCTTTGTGCCGATTTAGCCGGTTCTTTGAAGCTCGATGCTTTTATCAAAGAATTTCCCGAACGTTTTATCCAATGTGGTATTTCTGAAGCTAACATGATAAGTGTAGCAGCCGGTTTGACTATTGGCGGTAAAATCCCTTTTGCTACTTCATTTGCCAATTTCGCAACAGGCCGCGTTTACGATCAAATTCGCCAAAGCGTAGCTTACAGTGATAAAAATGTAAAAATTGCCGCTTCGCATGCCGGTTTGACTTTGGGTGAAGATGGTGCCACGCACCAAATTTTAGAAGACATTGGGCTGATGCAAATGTTGCCGGGCATGGTGGTAATTAATCCTTGCGACTATAATCAAACCCGCGAGGCAACTATTGCTGCTGCTGATCATGTCGGTCCGGTTTACTTACGTTTTGGACGTCCGGCTTGGCCTATTTTTATGCCCGAAGGACAATTCAAAATCGGCAAAGCTATTTTGATGAACGAAGGAAAAGATGTTTCGATTTTTGCGACCGGCCACTTGGTGTGGAAAGCACTCGAAGCCGCTCGTCAACTCGAAAGCGAAGGCTTGTCGGTTGAGTTAATCAATATACACACCATCAAACCGCTCGATTCTGAAGCCATTTTAAAATCTGTGGCGAAAACCAAATGTGCCGTAGTTTGCGAAGAGCACAATCGCATTGGTGGTTTAGGTTCATCGGTGGCGGCTTTGCTAGCGCAAGAATTACCCACCCCAATTGAATTTGTGGCGGTGAATGATAGTTTTGGCGAAAGCGGCACGCCTGATCAATTGCTCACTAAATATGGCTTAGATACACCAAACGTAATTGAAGCCGCCCGCAAAGTCTTCAAAAGAAAAGGATAAAAAATAAAACAGCTAAAAATGCCACCCACAAAAAGGTGGCATTTTTTTTGAACGCAGCATTTAACTTTTAACATTTACATTCGTCCAGATACAATAGGCCAAATTATGACCGACAGAGAACTTTTAGATCTTTATCACTCCGGCTCACCCGAGAAGGCGTTTAATGTGTTGATTAAAACATATCAGCAGCGCGTTTATTACCACATTCGCAGAATGGTGCAAGACCATGACGATGCGAATGACGTGATGCAAAATACGTTTATGAAAGTCTGGCGCGGTTTAGAGAATTACCGTGCCGATGCCCAACTTTTCACTTGGATTTACCGCATAGCCACCAATGAAACCATCACGTTTATCAACTCCCGAAATAAACGGGCAGTTATCTCTTTTGACGGCAACGACTCGGATGAGGAGAATAGCTATGCGCCCTCGGCTTACATAAAAGGCGAAAGTCATCAACTAGATGGCGAGAAACTACAAGCCCGTTTGCAAGCCGCCATTGACAGTCTGCCCGAAAAGCAAAAACTGGTTTTCAATCTGCGTTACTATGATGAAATGCCCTACGAGCAAATGAGCGAAGTGCTAGGTACTAGCGAAGGCGCACTGAAAGCCAGCTATCATCATGCAGCACAAAAAATTGAGAAATTTTTATTGAGTGAAGATTAAACCTTCCGTTTTTATCATCGTCAAAGCACCGAAATGAAGCCGACTAAAGACATAGAAAATGAGTTAAAGTCTGTTGCGCCATTGTTGGTTGGACTGCATAAACCGGAGGCAAAAACTGCGCCCGATGGTTATTTTACGCAATTCAATGCAAAGTTCATGCAGCAAATAGTTGCGGAAGAAAATAAGGCGTTAGCACCGATTTTAGCTTCATTAAACAAACCAACAGCGCCTCAGGTTTCAGTTGTTTATTTTCAGCATTTTGCCGATCAGTTGACGGGCAAAATAAAGGCAGAAGAAAAACAAGCTACTTTAAGTGCTTCACCTTCATGGCAAGATAGTCTCAATGCATTTATAGAGGAGAAACTTGCTTTTTTGTTTCGACCGCAGTTGGCGATGGCTTTTGCCGGCACGTTTAGCGTTTTTTTTGTGGCCGTTATGTTTGTCACCAAAGTGGATCAATGCAGCGATATTGATTGTAAAATGGCCGCATTATCTACTAATGATTTAGATAAATATTGGGAAGAAAACGGAGCTGAATTAGCAGAATACGAAGAGGGAGTTGAAACCGATTGGCAAGTGAACTATGAAAATGAATTACAAAAGCTCAACGATGAAGAATTGTTGCAAGCCATCAATGAATAATATTTTACATCATCCTAAATTTACACCTATGAAAACAATTAAAACAGTAGCAGCTTTCGCTCTAGCGTTGATCTTTACTATGCCACTCTTTGCACAACCGAAACAAGGCGATGGTAAAGAAAAAGTCGAAGCATTGAAAATTGCTTTTATTACCGAAAAATTGAGTTTAACGCCCGACCAAGCGCAAAAATTTTGGCCGACTTACAACCAGTTTAATGATGAGATGAAGCAACTCCGCCAAACCTACAAACCTACTCCCGATGCACCACTTACTGCTGACCAAACAATCGAGTTTGACCAAAAGAAGTTGGATTTAAAGAAGAAATACAAAGCACAGTTTGAAACCATTTTGGGCAAAGAGAAAGTGAATACCCTTTACAGCCTTGAAGACGAGTTTCGCAGAAAAATGAAAGAGCTGCATGACCAACGCCATTCAGGTCCTCCTGCCGGAGCAGGTCCGCGCAAACCTTAAATCCTATCTCAACATATTTTACCCAAAGAGTGACTTTATCGCAAAGGCACTCTTTTTTTATATGAGCGCTCTAAACTGTCGTTGAATAAAACTGTTTATTTGCGCAAAAAATAGTAGTGCAGTTATATCCGTCAAATATACTTGACAAATTAGAATTTACCGCCATTCAAGAATTACTCTTTGGACATTGTCGCAGTGTGTTGGGTAAGCGCAAGGTAGAAGAAATGTCTTTCTCTACTGATGCTGATTGGATTCGGCAAGAACTGATGGAGACAGATGATTACAAACGAATACTGCTCACTCAATCCTATTTTCCACTCGATTTTATCATTCCGCTCGATCGTGAAATTGCTTTTCTCGGTATTGGCAATGCGGTGTTGGTGGCGGAAGAGATTATCAATATTCGCAAAACGTGTTTGACGATGGATCGAATTTTTCGGTTCTTCAAAAACAATCTTCGCTTGTATCCCCATTTGCAGTTGATTGTAGAACACACCGTTTACGAAAAAGCTATTGTAGAAACGATTGACCACGTGATGGAAGAAACCGGCCATGTGCGCGACAAAGCCTCGAAAGATTTGTATGATATCCGCACTCGGTTGAGCAAACGCAGAAGTGAGTTGTCCAGAGTGTTTCAAAAAGTGTTGCAGCGCATGAATAAAGAAGGAGTGGTGACGGACGTAGAGCAGACTTTCTTGAACGGCAGAAAAGTGGTGGCTGTTTTTGCCGAAAACAAACGGCAAATCAGCGGTATCATCCACGGTCAAAGTGAAACCGGTAAAACCTCCTACATCGAACCTGCCGAAACCGTAGAATTGAACAATGAAATATTTGAGTTGGAGCGCGAAGAAGAACGCGAAGTGACGCGTATATTACGTCAACTCACTAGCGATTTGAGCGTCTATCGTCCGTTGATTATGGCTTATCAAGCTGCTTTGGCGAAGTTTGATTATGTGCAAGCCAAAGCCAAACTGTCTGTTCAGCTCAATGCAGTTTGCCCTATCGTGCATCAAAAGCCGGGTGTGCGCTTGAAAGATGCGATGCATCCGCTATTGTACAAACACAACCTAGCGAACAACAAGCCCACCATTCCGCTTAATCTTTTTCTCAACGATAGACGAATATTAGTCATCAGCGGCCCAAACGCTGGAGGGAAAACTGTGGCGATGAAAACCGTGGCACTTTTGCAACTGATGGTGCAGAGTGGTTTGTTGGTGCCGTGCCACGAGTTGAGCGAGTTTGGTGTTTTTTATTCGATGTTTATTGACATTGGTGATGCGCAGAGTATAGAATATGAGTTGAGCACTTACTCGTCACACTTAAAAACAGTGAAGTATTTTTTGGATTACTCCAGCGACAAAACTTTGTTCTTGATTGATGAGTTGGGCACTGGCTCCGACCCTGCTTTGGGTGGGGCTTTTGCAGAAGTGGTGTTAGAAGAACTGGCTAAGCGAAAAGCCTACGGCATTGTCACTACGCATTACCTCAATTTGAAGATTTTAGCCAACAAAAATGCGGCTATCTTGAACGGAGCAATGGCGTTTGATGAAGAGAACTTGCAGCCGCTTTATGCGCTCAAACTCGGCAAACCCGGCAGTTCTTACACGTTTCAAATTGCGAAGCGCAGCGGATTGCCGCAACCGATGATAGACCGCGCAAAAACCTTAGTCAACAACGAGCACGTAGAGCTCGACTTCTTGTTGAGTAAACTTGAACAGGAGTCGAAAAGGATTAAGCAAAAAGAGGAAGAACTGAAGCGCAAGGATGATGAACTCAATCAACTGCAAGAACGATATACGCAACTGCATGAGCGCGTCAAAAAGCAGCAACAACAGCAAGCTGATTTGCAAAAGAAATACGCCAATCAGAAATTTATCCGCGAGGC
>CANGXE010000106.1 GCA_947457525.1 Bacteroidota bacterium
CCACTCATTTTCTATCGCGCGGTGGAACATGCCATCGGAAGCCCCGACAATGTGTTGGTGGGTTTAGATTATAAAGTCAACTTCGCCAATCATGTGTCTATTTACGGTCAATTTGTGTTGGATGAATTTAACTTCAAAAACTTTTTTAAACGCAATGGTTGGTGGGCCAATAAATGGGCCATGCAAGCAGGTGTTAAATACATAGACATTATTCCCAACTTAGATGCTCAAGCAGAGTTTAATATGGCGCGTCCGTTTATGTACACGCACCAAGCCGGCAATAATTTTACGCACTACAATCAACCGCTAACTCACCCATTAGGTGCCAACTTCTATGAGTTTATACTGCAATTGCGCTATCAACCAATTGCTCCACTTACTTTGAATGCCAAATTAATCATCGCTCGTGTAGGTGAAGACACGCTTATCAACGGAGCATTATCTAACTATGGCGGTGATATCTTCCGCTATTCAAGAGGGCCAACTGTAACACGTGAGTTTGGTAATAACATTGGGCAAGGCGCATCCGGCACTATCAGCTACTTCCAGTTCTTAACCACCTATCAACCTTGGCACAATGTATATTTCGACTTTGAATTACTCTACCGCGCCAAAACGAGCAAAAAACCGCAAGACGAAACCTCTATTGCGCTGTTGAACAATCGAAGCTCGTTCTTCATCGGCTTTGGAGCCAGGATGAATATTGGTTTTAAGCGAAATGAGTTTTAGATGCTGACATAAAAAAACTCCGGCAGCAAGGCAGGAGTTTTTTCTCAGTTAGTGTGTCAATTAAAACCTAATCTTCGGATTCTTCCTCTTCGTCAACAGGTACCGGATTATTATCTTGGAAATCGTTTAAATTAAAATCTTGTCTGCGAGCAAACTCTTCGTTCAATACTTTAATAGTGTTCAAACGGTCTAAACGAAACGATCGATATTCGTTGCGTAAACGACACCATCCGGCAATATGACGCTTTCTGTCTTTATATACCAAAGCCATTGGCTCGATATCGCGCACGGTTATGCCTTTCTCTCTTGAGTCGTACTCAATAGTCGCCAATTTACAATTGTCAATGGCATTGGTAATGCAACTCAGCAAATTTGGGGAATAGTGCATTTGCTTGCGAGCTGAATTCTGTTTGTTGTAATTGTAGTTTTCTCCCATGTACTTCGCTTATGATACGAATGTACGTTAAAAATCTACATTTGTCAAGTGTTATTTTGCATTTCACGAAAAATAGTTTCCTCGAAACCCTTATCTAGCAATGATTCTAGAAACTAAACGCCCCCTCTTAGTTTCCAAAAACCTATTTTAAGCGGTCTTTGATTAGCTGTATAGATTGGTTGATATTGTCTATTTTCTGCAAAGCGTCTTGCTTCTTTTTCTGTTCATTCGCCAGTACTTGAGGTGGAGCTGAATTGACAAACTTTTCATTGCTAAGTTTTTTCTCTACTGAGTTTAAAAAGCCTTGTGCATATCCCAATTCCTTTTGCAATTTCTCTAACTCAGCAGCATCGTCTGCAACCTCACCGGTAGCCACAAAAAACTTGTAGTTCTTCGCCAAAAACGATTTTAAACCAGCTTTATCTTCAGTAGAAACCGATAAATTTTCCACTCGCGCCAGCTTCTTGATTTTAGGCAAAAAGGCTTCAAAGCTAATATCATCCGTGCCACTGTAGAACACATCCACCAATTCCGAATTTTTCAAATTGGCTTTTGCTCGTATGTCACGAATGTTGGTGATGATGCCAAAAGCTAAATCGGCTTGTTGCAATAAAGCCATGTTAGCCGCTGTTGCTTTAGGATAAGTGGCTGTACACAAACTCTCGCCCTCCGCTCTTTCTGTCAACGATTGCCAGATTTCTTCCGTAATAAACGGCATAATCGGATGCAATAATCGCACTAATTGGTCGAAAATGGCGATGGTTTTGTTGTAAGTATACCCATCAATTGGCTGCTGATAGTCAGGTTTCACCAACTCTAAGTACCATGAGCAGAAATCGTCCCAAATAAATTTGTATAAGGTCATCAATACCTCACTCAAACGAAAATCGCTATATGAATTTTCCAATTCCACAATCACCACTTGAAGTTTGGTTTCCATCCAATCAATAATGATTTTGTTCTCCGCATTTTCGCCTTCTTTCACTTCCCATCCTTTTACCAACCGCAAAGCATTCCAAAGTTTGTTGCTGAAATTTCGCCCTTGTTCCACCAGCTTTTCATCGAATAAAATATCATTGCCGGCCGGTGAGCAAAGCAACATACCGAGGCGAACGCCATCTGCGCCATACTGCTCAATTAAATCAAGCGGATCGGGTGAGTTGCCAAGGCTCTTACTCATTTTGCGTCTGAGTTTATCGCGCACAATACCAGTGTAATACACATTTTTAAATGGCTTTTCTCCACGCCATTCGTAGCCCGCCATAATCATCCTCATCACCCAGAAAAACATGATTTCAGGAGCGGTAACAAGATCGTTGGTCGGATAGTAATAGTTAATGTCTTTGCCGTCAGGATTTTCAAAACCATCAAACACTGAAATTGGCCAAAGCCAAGAACTAAACCAGGTGTCTAGTACATCTTCGTCTTGTTTCAAATTGGTTTTACCCGATGCGGCTATCGCTTCGGCTTCTGTCTTAGCCACAGCTGCTAGTTGACCGGTTTCATTATACCAAGCCGGAATACGTTGTCCCCACCAAAGCTGGCGGCTAATGCACCAATCGCGAATGTTATCAATCCAGTTTTTGTATGAGTTCTTGTACTTGGGCGGGTAAAATTGAATTTCATCTTTCATCACATCGTCCAACACTTGTGGATTTTTGTCGAAAAATTGTTTCATGTCCACAAACCATTGCAACGACAAACGTGGCTCCACTACTGCGTTTGTGCGCTCACTGCGACCAACTTTGTTGACAATGTCTTCTGTTTTAATCAACAATCCTTCTTCTTCCAATATCTGAATAGCCAACTTACGTGCCTTGAAACGATCTTCGCCTACAAATAACCCTGCCGCGTCAGAAATAGTGCCGTCTTCATTGAAACAATCAATCACCGGCAAATTGAATTTCTTACCGATTTCGTAGTCATTGGCATCATGAGCCGGTGTAATTTTCAAAGCACCGGTTCCAAATTCAATTTCTACATATTCATCGGCTATCACCTGCACTTCACGATTGATCATCGGTACCAATACCGTTTTGCCAATCAAACTTTTATAGCGCTCATCGTTGGGATTCACACAAACGGCTACGTCACCCATGATAGTTTCGGGACGTACAGTAGCCACCGGCAAAAAGTCATTAGTACCTTTAATCATGTATTTCAAGAAATACAACTGGCTTTTCACTTCTTCAAAAATCACCTCTTCGTTGCTTAGTGTAGTTTTAGCTGAAGGGTCCCAATTAATCATGCGCAGTCCGCGGTAGATTAATCCTTTTTTGTGCATGTCAATAAACACATCAATCACAGCTTCGCTCAACTTTGGCTCCATGGTGAAACGCGTTCGTTTCCAATCGCAACTTGCGCCTAGTTTCTCGAGTTGTTTTAAAATGATGCCGCCATACTTCTCTTTCCACTCCCAGGCATAACCCAAAAACTCATCACGGGTCAAATCGCTTTTTTTGATACCGCGCTCGCGCAACATCCCCACTACTTTCGCCTCCGTGGCAATAGACGCATGGTCCGTACCCGGCACCCAACAAGCATTTTTACCTTGCATACGCGCTCTACGCACCAAAATATCTTGAATGGTGTTATTCAACATGTGGCCCATATGTAACACACCGGTCACATTTGGTGGCGGAATAACAATCGTGTAAGGCTCGCGCTCATCCGGCTCGGAATGAAACAAATCATGTTTCATCCAATAGCCATACCATTTATCTTCTACGTCTTTGGGATTGTATGTTTTAGGAAGTTCCATTGTGTGGGCTTAAAAATTTGAAAGCTGAATATATTGAAATTAAAACTTAACGTAAGTGCTGAATATCTTTATAGAAATAGCTAAAAGTATCACTCCGAAAAACTTTTTGATGGCGGCTAATGCTGTATTGCCGAGTTTTCGTTCGATCCAATCGCTAGAGTGAAGCACCAAAAAAACCACTATCAAGTTGAGTAAAATAGCGATTAGAATTTCGATGTTGCTATAGACCGAAGTCAAGGATAAAATGGTGGTGAGTGTACCTGAACCGGCAATGAGCGGAAACGCCACCGGCACATAAGTACCTGCGCGACCTTCTTCGGGGTTAGTGCGAAAAAGATTAATACCCAGCACCATTTCTAAGGCTAGAATGAATAAAACAATAGAACCCGCCAAGGCAAATGAACGAACATCCACTCCCAAAAAATTGAGAAAGCTTTCGCCAATAAATAAAAAAGCAATCATCAAAGCTCCACTAGAGACTGTAGCCACCCAAGCTTTGAAATTATGCACTCGCTTTTTTACACCAATAATCACCGGCAAACTGCCAATGATATCAATCACCGCAAAGAGCGTGAACGAAATGGTTAATATGGATTTAAATTCTAATGTCATGGGTTAATAATCAGACAAGCTTTCTGTCTTAAATTCACTGTTGAAATGAAACTGAATGGCCGGATTGTTTTCGCGTTCCATTTTCAAGAACCAATCAGATGGTGCTAAGTAAACCAAGTTACCATCTTTATCTTGTACAATGGAAGTTGACTTAAAACGAACAAATTCGTCTAACTTGTTTTGGTCATCGGAAGTCAACCAACAGGCCCGTGTCATACTGATGGGTTGAAAACGGCAAGATGCTCCGTATTCGTGCAATAAACGATACTGAATAACTTCGAACTGGAGCTCTCCCACAGTGCCCACAAACTTACGGTTACCGGGTTGTTGGGTAAACAACTGAGCCACGCCTTCGTCTGTCAACTGTGAAATCCCTTTCTCCAATTGTTTGCTCTTCATCGGGTCGGTGTTCACCAACTCTTTGAAAATCTCCGGTGAGAAACTCGGAATGCCTTTGATGCGGAAATCTTCTCCTTCGGTGAGTACATCGCCAATCTTAAAATTGCCGGTGTCATAAAGACCTACCACATCGCCCGGATAGGCTTCTTCCACTATATTCTTCGACTGCGCCATAAACGTCACCGGAGTGCTAAAACGAAAGTCTTTATTCAACCGAACGTGATGATACATGGTGTGGCGTTGAAACAATCCGCTCACAACGCGTAAGAAAGCAATACGATCACGGTGCTTAGGGTCAAGGTTAGCATGGATTTTAAAAATAAAACCAGTCATCTTTTTTTCGCTCGGCTCTACAAAGCGAGTGTCTGTTTCGCGACCACGCGGCTCGGGAGCAATGTCAATAAACGTATCCAACAATTCTTGCACTCCGAAGTTATTAACTGCAGAACCAAAAAACACCGGAGCCAAATTTCCTTTCAAATATTCTTCCACATCAAACGGATCATACACCGCTTCAACCATCTCTACATCATTGCGCAAATTGTCTGCATCGCGCTCGCCTACTTGTGCGTTGAGTGCCGGGTCGCTAAGGTCAGTGATGGCCATTACTTCGTCCGACACTTTTGTAGTGCTGGGTTTAAACAAATTCAAGCTTTGCTTATGCAAATTATAAACTCCTTTAAACAAACTACCTCGGTTAATCGGAAAAGACAAGGGGCGCACTCTGATTTTTAACTCCTTTTCAATCTCATCGAGCAAGTCGAACGCATCTCGGCCTTCGCGGTCCATTTTATTGATGAACACAATCACAGGCGTTTTGCGCATGGCGCACACTTCCATCAATCTGCGCGTTTGCGCCTCCACTCCTTTTACGCTGTCCACTACCATAATTACCGAATCTACAGCCGTCAACGTACGGTAAGTGTCCTCCGCAAAGTCTTTGTGACCGGGCGTGTCGAGAATGTTAATGAGCTTATCACGATATTCGAAAGTCATGACGGAAGTAGCCACAGAGATACCTCTCTGCTTCTCTATCTCCATAAAGTCGCTCGTGGCGGTCTTTTTGATTTTGTTGCTCTTCACTGCTCCCGCCACTTGGATAGCTCCCCCAAAAAGCAACAGTTTCTCGGTCAAAGTGGTTTTTCCGGCATCCGGGTGACTGATAATGCCGAAGGTTCT
Source organism: Bacteroidota bacterium (assembly GCA_947457525.1). Classification (GTDB taxonomy): domain Bacteria; phylum Bacteroidota; class Bacteroidia; order Chitinophagales; family LD1; genus Bog-950. The sequence continues at coordinate 6,117 of CANGXE010000106.1, forward strand.
TCGTTTGTTGATTTCAATAGCGGTAGACATAGCGCGCGAAAATAGAAAAGATGGACAAAGAAGCTAGTA
>CANGXE010000107.1 GCA_947457525.1 Bacteroidota bacterium
AAGCGCAAATACGCGCATTGATTTTTTATGACAAAAAAATGATATAACAAATCAGGCGTTTGTTGTTTATCCTATTTTCTTAGCTGTGCTAAACCCAATTCGAGAATGAAAAAATACGTCATATACATTGTTGTTACGCTGAGCTTGCTGATTGCTGCCGCTGCGCTTTACTACTTCCGCTTTGTGCCCAAAGAGCAGGGATTTGCGGTGAAAGAAATTGGCAAAGTCACCAAGATAGTGATGAAGAACACTAAGCAGCAACAAATCGTACTTTCTCGCCAAGGCGACAAGTGGTTCGTAAACGATAAATATCCTGCTCGCGAAGATTTAACTTCTATCTTGTTGAACACCATTAGCCGCGTCACTTCCCTTTCGCCAGTGCCTAAACGGGCACACGACAACGTCATGCGCACGATGATGACCGAAAACGTCAAAGTTGATATTTATGCCGGAGATGAAATCATTAAAACTTACTACGTAGGAGGTGAAACAGTCAACAGCCGCGGCACTTATATGCTGCTCGAAAGCGAACACGAAAATGAGAAGCGTCCACACATCACTTATGTGCCCGGCTACAACGGATTTCTTACGCCTATCTACGCCAACATTGACGAAGAAACTTGGCGCAGCCGCTTAGTGTTTAACTATGCCGAAAAAGACATCGAGCAACTCTCTCTTAAGTATTACGAAAACGAAAAAGCCTCTTTTCAAATCAACCGCGTCAGTGCCGATTCGTTCATTGTACGTCCGCTCAACGACAAGTATTTGATTAACCAACCTAACGAACTTCGCTACCTCAAACAATACTTAGCCTTCTATCAATCCATCGCTTCCGAAGCTTTCGAAACGGCCAATTCGCAGAAAGACTCTATTATGCGCACCACGCCTTACTGCACCATCGAAGTCAAAAACACCAAAGGCGAAACCAATAAGGTGAACATTTATTACATGCCCATTACCAAGCGCACCAAGTCTGTGGTGGACCAAAATGGCAAGCCGCTCACCTATGACCTCGACCGCTATTACGCTTCGCAAAACGATAGAGATTTCTTAGTCGTGCAGTATTATGTATTTGGCAAAATCTTGCGTCAGTATGCCGACTTTTTCTACCAGCCGACTATCAAACCCCAATTGGGCGAAGACGCTTATCCCGAACTCAAATAACCCCACAGCACTATGTTACAACTCCGAGCCGAACATCTTTTTAAGTCCTATAAAGGCAGAGCCGTGGTCAACGATGTGTCTGTCGAAGTAAACCAAGGCGAAATCGTGGGGCTCCTCGGGCCAAACGGTGCCGGCAAAACCACCTCGTTCTATCAAATAGTGGGGCTCATTCCACCCGACAACGGCAAGATTTTTCTCACCGACCAAGAAATCACCGACCTACCCATGTACAAACGCGCTCAGCTGGGCGTGGGCTACTTGCCGCAAGAGGCCTCTATTTTTCGTCAACTGTCGGTAGAAGACAACGTAGCAGCCGTGCTCGAAATGACTACCCTCAGCAAAGCCGAACAGAAAACCCGCCTCGAAACTCTTCTCGAAGAGTTTGGGCTCAACCGTGTGCGCAAAAGCATGGGCAACGTGCTCAGCGGAGGCGAACGCAGACGCACCGAAATCGCCCGCGCTCTCGCCACCGACCCTAAGTTTATCCTCCTCGATGAACCCTTTGCGGGCATCGACCCCATAGCCGTAGAAGACATTCAGCGCATTGTCATCAAACTCAAACAAAAAAACATTGGCGTGCTTATCACCGACCATAATGTGCAAGAAACCCTCTCCATCACCGACCGCGCTTACCTCCTTTTCGAGGGCAAAATCCTCAAAGCCGGCTCAGCCGAAGACCTCGCCAATGACGAACAAGTGCGCAGAGTGTACCTCGGCCAAAACTTCGTGCTCCACAGAAAAACTATGAGTTAGACCTAGTTGAGTATATTTTAAATTTCGGCCTTACTACTCAAAACAAAAATGCTAATCGTAACGATTGTTTTATCCTTCCGAAAAGTGAGTATTTATTTATCGTTGTCTTTCTTTTCATTAAACAATCTCGCAAAAGCTTTTGCTTTTTCGGGGTCGGCTTTTCCAGTTGAGTCTATCACATTCAATTTGTAGAGGTTTTGGAATAGATTTTTGAATGTCATAGTTACTCTACACACAAGGTCAAAATCAATGAAGTTAATATCCATAAGGGGCTTGCCTACTTCTTCGTATCGGATAATGTGAGCTGAAAAGACTGGCAAGTTGCTTCTTTTTGAAGAGTACACACAAGTCGTATTCTCTACTGAAATTGGACATTTGTCCCTTACTAATTCTTCAACATTATTAATTAAAACACTTGTTTTTTTAATATCTACTTCCTGAGCCTGAAGATATAGAACGCCAAAAATTGCGATGGAAAGGAGAAAGCTGTTTTTCATTATCGTTGATTGTTTTGTTTGTGTAAAATTTAACTCAGCTATTAGTTTGCAATTTATCGGTAAATAAATTTATCCGATAATAGTAGCCGTTAAACTTCGGTCTAAGTTATTATTCATTTAATGACCTCAGTTTCTAATCAAATATAAATAAATAGACCTTCCAACAAGAGGGGTTTAAAAACAAAATCTAAAAATATTCTTCCTAATCCCGTACCTCTAAGTCTTCTAAAACAGAGACGCAGAAAGGTTTTTGCCATTATCACCACCAATATTTTATTGTCCCCCCCGCTCTTCCAACTGTTTATACCTCCCTACAAACAGCTTCTCCCTTCAGGTTTTTACCAATCTGCTACACACAAAAAATAACAACCCCTCACTTCTTTCCCTCAAACCTTGTCTTTTGGCCATTTGAGTTTATATTCGCCCCTTCAAAATCAAACCAACCCCTATGGCTACCACAGCAGACATCAGAAACGGACTTTGTATCGAATACAACCACGACATCTTCCAATTCGTAGAGTTCCAACACGTAAAACCCGGCAAAGGCAACGCCTTTGTTCGCTGCAAAATGAAAAGTTTCCGCACGGGTCGTGTCCTCGAGCACACCTTCCCCGCAGGCCACGAAATCATCACCGCCCGCGTAGTGCGCAAACCTTACCAATTCCTTTATAAAGACGACATGGGCTTCAACTTTATGGACCAAGAAACCTTTGACCAAATCGTGATTAATGGCGACATCATCGAAAACAACGACTTCCTCCGTGATGGCGATGTGTGCGATGTAGTTCTCCATGAAGAAACCGACCAAATCTTAGCTTGCGAGTTGCCACAACACGTGGTGCTCGAAATCACTTATAGCGAACCTGCCGTAGCCGGCAACACCGCTACCAACGCCACCAAACCGGCCACTGTGGAAACCGGAGCAACAGTGAGCGTGCCTTTGTTTGTGAACCAAGGCGAAAAAATCAAAGTCGACACCCGCACTCGTGCCTACGTAGAGCGCGTTAAAGAAGCGAGATAACATTACCCTAATATCAAAAACTTTATACTTTAGACATCCCGAATCACAGGTTCGGGATTTTTTTGCAAAACGTAAAAACAGCTATATGGATTTAAAAGAAATACAAGAGTTGATCAAACTGGTAAAAAAATCAGACATCAGCGAACTCAAAATTCAAGAAGGCGAACTGACCGTGACTATAAAAAACAAAGGCGCTGAACCTGCCGTAAACGTGGTGGCCAATCCGGTAAACTATGCCCCGCCTGTGCAACAAACGGTGAGCGCAGCTCCTGCGGTGGCAGAAACCAAAGCCGCTCCTGCAGCCGAACCTAAGGCCGATAATCTCATCACGTTCCGCTCACCAATGGTCGGCACCTTCTACCGCAAGCCGAGTGCAGACAAAGATACTTATGTAAAAGTGGGCGACAACATTGAAAACGGCACGGTGCTTTGCATCATCGAAGCCATGAAGTTGTTTAACGAAATCGAGTTTGATGGCGGCAGCGGAAAAATCGTAAAGATATTGGCCGAAGACTCTTCGCCTATCGAATACGACCAACCTTTGTTCCTTATCGAAAAAGCATAATTTACTGTTTCGGGTTCGCGGCTTAAACTGTAAGCGCAACCTACATGTCAACTAAAACTATGTTTAAGAAAATCTTAATTGCCAACCGTGGCGAAATAGCCCTCCGCATTATTCGTACTTGCAAAGAAATGGGCATCAAAACCGTGGCCGTCTACTCCACAGCCGACCGCGATAGTCTTCACGTTCGCTTTGCAGATGAGGCCGTGTGCATCGGTCCGCCCAAAAGTAAAGACAGCTATTTGAACATGCAAAACATAATGGCGGTGGCAGAGTTGACCAATGCCGATGCCATTCATCCTGGCTATGGTTTCTTGGCTGAAAATGCAGAGTTCAGCGCTTTATGTCAGCAATATAACATCAAGTTTATAGGCCCTCGCCCCGAAATGATTCGTTCGATGGGGGATAAAATTACCGCTAAAGAAACCATGATAAAAGCCGGAGTGCCGTGCATACCGGGCAGTGATGGTTTGATTGAAGACTTAGCTACTGCCACGAAAGCAGCGGAGAAAATAGGCTACCCCGTTATTCTCAAAGCTACGGCAGGCGGAGGCGGAAAAGGGATGCGTATTGTGCGTGATAAAGAAGGATTAGAAAAAGCCTACAACATGGCACGCACCGAAGCCGGAGCCAGCTTTGGTAACGATGGTGTGTACATGGAAAAATTTATCGAAGAGCCGCATCATATCGAAATACAAGTAGCAGGCGATCAATATGGCGAAGCCTGTCACCTTAGCGAGCGCGACTGCTCCGTGCAGCGCAGACATCAAAAGCTGGTGGAAGAAGCGCCATCTCCTTTTGTTGACGAAGCCTTACGCAAGAAAATGGGTGCTGCAGCGGTGAAAGCCGTGCAAGCCATTCGCTACGAAAGCGTAGGTACGGTAGAGTTTTTGGTGGACAAACACAAGAACTTCTACTTCATGGAAATGAACACGCGTATCCAAGTAGAACATCCGGTTACTGAAGAAGTGATGGACTTTGACTTAATCAAGGAGCAAATTACCATAGCAGCCGGCATTCCGATTTCGGGTATGCTTTATTTTCCCGAAAAAATGCATGCCATTGAGTGCCGTGTGAATGCCGAAGACCCATTGAACAACTTTGCGCCCAGCCCTGGAAAGATTACTGCCCTGCACACCCCAAAAGGTTATGGTGTGCGTGTAGACACACACATCTATGCCGGCTACACAGTGCCGCCATTTTACGATTCACTTTTAGCCAAAGTTATATGCCGTGCCAAGAGCCGAGAGGAGTGTATTGTAAAAATGCAACGTGCTTTGCAAGAGTTCATCATTGAAGGCGTAAAAACCACCATTCCATTCCACTTAGCCTTGCTCGAAAACGAAGAATTCCGCTCCGGCAAATACGACACCGGTTTGCTCGAACGCTTCGATTTTGTAAAGGCGATTAAAGAAGGAAATCCGGAGTAAAAAGAGTTACTGTGTGCCTATTGTGGTTAGCCGTTAACTTAAATCACTATTCCTCAAAAATTGTCTTCAATTCCTTTTCCCATTTTCCGCCTTGGCGGATAAACACAGCCGGTTTGCCAAAAGGAATAATAATGTCTGCCGAAGAGCCGGCACTGTAAACCTTCTCCATGTCCCAAGCATAAAGCCATTCTCCGTCCGGAAACTTGACATTCACTATGGTTTGGCCGCTTTGCGTGGCCGGAGCAATCAATAAATCGGAGCCGAATAAATATTGAAACTCATGTTGTGCAAAGTCGGGCAGTAAGTATAAAGGATAAATCAGTTGGTCATATTGTGCTACGTTTTCTTCACTATAATCTTTGAGGGCATAATGTAGTCGCCCCATGCGAGCAAAAAACTGCACCGCGTTGCTGTCTGAGTAAACCTGAACATTTTTATCGGGCTTCAATCCTTCGTGGGTTCTAAAGAAAGGAGTAAAGGCAGCAAATTCTATCCACCGATAAAGCGTCTCGCGCGTGCGCCTGCTATGCACACGACCAAAGTCAACATTGGTGTAGCCGCCAATGTCCGAGTGGTTATAAAGCGTACCGCTGGCTGCGGAGGTGAGCACCGCTTTGATGGCAGAAGGCAAACCATCATGCTCGCCAAAATCGGGTGTTTGGTCGCCTGTCCAAAATAGTTTTACGTACTTGTTTG
>CANGXE010000108.1 GCA_947457525.1 Bacteroidota bacterium
TCAGTAGACAACCGATACGGGAGTAGATTTAATGCTTTCGGACTTGAGAGATTACTCATCCCTGAAAAATATGATACACTATTTGCTGACGTAAGTGAATTTGCTCCTCAATGTGATCTAGCTATGATGTTGACATTTGATAAAAAATATGGTGGAGCTGGTTACTCGCTTTTTGACGGCAGAAAAGTAGCTAGTTTTACCTTAGAGGAAGAAAGTGGTTATCATCTTGGTGATGAAATTGCCATACACGAATTACAACATTTAATGCCGTTTAATGGTCATGGATACATTGGAGACGAATATGAAGACTCATTGGCTTGTTTGATATATGATAGCATTCCACCAAGTCCTAATTTCACGAATGACACTATTAACAAAAGAAAATGGGATCATTGCATGGATCTACCAAATGTAGATTTTTATCCAAGTGCCGGTATTTGTAAAGACAACTATAAACCAAGCCAAGTATGTGGCATGCAAGCTGTCTGGGTATTACCTATTTTCTGCCCGGTTTGTCGAGAGAACTCAACCGCCTGGCTAGACAGCATCATCAATCCAATTTATAGCTTTAGCCCTTCACCGACCAACTTTACCGGTACCTATAATTACACCGTTTCCATAGACACACCACAAACACATTTTTTTAGATATGATTGGTGGTTAGATGGAAACAAAATAGCGACAAACACGAAAGAACTCAATGTAGATTTTGATGCGCTAAGTAAAGCCAGCGACCACGAGCTCAAATTTACAGCTACTGATACTGACCCATTTATTTATGACACAACGCTACGCAGACCTTGGACTTTAGCTTGGAATATACTAACCAAAGACACAAGTATTGGTTTAGCGGATTTGGGCAACTTTTCTCCTGTCACCGTTTTCCCTAACCCTGCTCGCGAGCAAGTCACCATCGCAAATTTGAAAAATATTATTGAGTTAAATGTTGCAGATGTTCGTGGTAAAGTCATTTTTAATGAGCTGATATCATCTGATAGTAATAAGCAAATCTCAAGCTATAGCTGGGCTAAAGGGATATATACCATACAGTTAAAATCGATAACAGGTAGAGTTACCCACAAAAAACTAATAATTCAATAAAAAAGATTTTGCAGTTTTAAGTTATTATTTTTATATTCATTTATCGAAAACATCTTTATCTTTATAATAAAAAAATATGAAAACACTTTACGCTACCCTCGCAACGCTTTTTTTTGTTGCATTTGCCACAGCACAAACTGCCCCATTTGCTCGTGTGCACAATATTCTTCAAACTAAGTGCTCCAACAGCAGTTGCCATAGCACAAATTCAGGTGCAAACTTGAAGTTTGATGGCACAGAGACAGAAGTGCATTCCGCACTTTTTGAAGTAAAAGCTGATAATTCTGCATCAAATGCCAAATTTGAAAAGCGAGTAAAAGCAGGTCATCCTTACATGAGTTTTTTACTCCGTAAAGTTGCCGGAGCCGGTTTTGATACTGACTTGGCTTTAGATGCTAATGAAGGGTCTTTAATGGTTGACATCAATGGCAATCAATTAGCAAAAGCAGAAATCGAATTTATTCGCCAATGGATTATGTTCGGAGGCAAAAAAACCTACGGTTCTAGCGACCGCAAACCGGATTGGAATTTAGTAAATGACTATTATAACGATCCTAACGCACCGGCATTTTTACCTAAACCAACAAAACCTGCAGCAGGTCAAGGTCTACAGTACAGACATGGGCCAGTTTTTTTACCTGCCACAGGTGAAATTGAGCAAGAATGGCTTTTGCAACAAGAGGTTAACTTTCCATACTTACCCGAAATAAGTAAAATAGAAGGATACATGAATCAGCAATCTCACCACTTTTTACTTTTCAAGTTTGATGATTCATTAGCAGCAGCTGCTCGTACCAACAACTATTGGGGAATGCAAATTGTAAAAATAACCGGTACCAATTCATTTGAAGGAGACAAAATTCTTACTGCCTCTTGGCAAGACGATGCTGAATTCACACTACCTACCAAAACAGCCTTGTTTTGGGATAAGAAGGCATATCTTGATATGAATTATCATATCAAAAACTACAACGCAACGTCTGTGTTACCATGTGATTTTTATTTCAACATTTTGTTTGAACCTCGTAAATCTTCAACAATCGAAATGAAAGCCGCTTTAGTAAACAACGTGGGTTTATTCTTGCCACAGGGCAACCAAACTCGTGACTATGATGATCAGGCCAATAATTTAAACACTCCTGAATGGCGCTATATTTGGTCAGCCACATCGCACACCCACAAATATGGCTCTGATTACGACCTATATATTCGCGACACTACAGGGACCATAACAGACAAAATCTATGAAGGATTCTATGATTATGCCAATAACTATGACAAAGGTTACTACGATTGGGAACATCCTTCTACTCGCTATTGGGACAATCTTTTGCCGGTTAAATTTGGTAAGCACGGCTCTAAAAAAGCCGGACTAGTAGCTAGAACAAGTTGGGTTATAACTGAACCATTTGTGAGTTTTGGTTTCACCACAGAAGATGAAATGCAATTGTATTATTATTTCTATACCGATCAACCTTTGGAAAATGCAACTGCCATAAATGAAGTAGATAAAAACATCTTCTTTACGGTTTACCCTAACCCTATGAACGGTAATGGTAAGTTAACTTACCATTTAGATAAATCTGCATTGGTTAGCGCAAACATCGTTGATGTTTCAGGCAAAGAAGTAGCTTTGATGTCACCTACTCAACAAGAAAGCGGAACACAGTTAATAGAGCTAGATGCCAACAAACAATTATCTCCGGGCATTTACTTTGCCAAACTAACTGTTGACGGTAGCGTTTACTCTAAGAAATTTGTAGTCACAGAATAACTATATCAACACATAAACAAAAAAAGGGTTACGTGAGTAGCCCTTTTTTTATGGAAACAAATGAATAGGAATCATAAGTCCTCCAAATGTCTCCGTTCGCAATGCAATTCAATTTCAAACTGACCATTGCTGCGTAAATTCACTTTATACAGACAAAGATTTTCGTGATGAAACGTATCCATTTCAGTCAGCGGAATATTTGTCAACGTGCACATAAACGCTCGAATAAAACGACCATGTGTGGCGATCAATATTTTTTCATGAGGTGTGGCCAACAAGTATTTGATAAACCGTTGCTGGCGTTCTTGTAACTCTAATGGGCTTTCCCCTGTTGGCGAAGGTTTTGCATCCAATTCGCCCTGTTTCCAACGCGCGAGAAGTGATTGAAAAGTAGCATCTGATTCGCTGGTCGAAATTGCCCCTTCCAAATTTCCCCAGCTGATTTCATCCAGCTCGGAGAATATTTCTAAAGGAATGCCCAACTGTCGAAATGGTTCAGCTGTTTCTTTTGCTCTTCTAAGGGTAGAAGTATAAATTTTTTCAAACGGAATGTGTTTATACGCTTCAAAAAAGGCATTCGTTTGCTTTTTCCCCAACTCATTGAGCGACAAGTCAACACCTTTGCCTTGAACTATTCCTTTGGCATTGTGTTCTGTTTGTCCGTGGCGAACTATGTATATTTCTTTTTCAATCATCTAGCCGTAAAAATATAGTTTTGTGAGCAAATTAAATCACTACATGGCGCAAACTTCACTTTCTGCGTTTTTCGCTTATTGTCAAAGCAAGAAATTGCCAATGGCATTTTATCGTTTACCCCACCAATCTGAAGTGGAAGTAGTGGCGCAAAAAAATCCGGTCGTACGCAAGGTTTTCCCCGGAACAGCACACATCTATGAACAAGGCTTTTTGATGGCACCGTTTGTAGAGAACCAATTTTCGACAAAAATTTTCATACAACCGGATGTTTACACCACAGCCGATAATCTACCACCATTAAATTTTGCACTCCAAATCTTAGAGTACACCGAAGATAAACAAAAAGCCAAAAAGCGATTTGCCAACAAAGTCCAGTTCAAGAAAAGCATCAAACAAATTCGCAAAAAAATAAAAGCCGGTTGGTTCAAAAAAATTGTAGCTGCGCGGGTGATTAAACACACAAAGCCGTTAAATTTTGACGAAATAAAGTTTTTTGAAACCCTTTGCAAAAAATACCCCACTGCTTTTGTATCTCTTGTGAGTTCTCAAGAGTATGGTACATGGATAGGCGCATCGCCTGAAGTTTTACTACAAGTTAATGAACAAGGATTTACGACCTATTCGCTAGCGGGCACCATGGCCAACACCGCATGGAACGAAAAAGTGGGATGGGGAGAAAAAGAACAAGTAGAACAAAATTTAGTCAGTGAATACATTTTGCAATCACTCGAACAGATAACGAAAGATACTCCGGAGATAACCGGGCCGGATACTATTGTTGCTGGCAATTTGCTTCATCTCTGCACTTCATTTACTTATAAAAATGTACCCCACTTTAACTGGCAAAAAGCCGTGGATGTGCTTCACCCTACCCCGGCTGTAGCAGGCTTGCCCAAGAACGAAGCCGTCAATTACATTCTACAAAATGAACTTAGCCCCAGGAGTTATTATAGCGGCTATTTGGGGCCGGTGAACTTAGATGGAGAAATAAATCTATTTGTCAATCTGCGCTGTATGCAGGTGACCAAAAAGAATTTGATGCTTTATGTGGGTTGTGGCGTCACGTCCGACTCTAAGCCAAGCAAAGAATGGAAAGAGACAAAAATTAAAGCTGAAACGTTGCTGAGTGTACTCAAAGAAACACCACAAAAATTGAAGGTTTCTAAATCTTTTACAACTTTACTTACTGATGAACACCGCGAAAAAAATAGTGCGCCTGCTAGTGCAACTCTGCAAGCAGAAGGGAATTCGTAAAGTCGTTTTTTCTCCGGGTTCACGCTCAGCACCTTTGGTCATTGCCTTTACTCAATGTCCCGAAATAGAATGTTTGGTGGTGCCAGACGAACGCAGCGCAGGCTATTTTGCCCTAGGTATGGCGCAACGCACTCGTGAAACGGTGGCTATTGTTTGCACATCAGGCACAGCTGTGCTGAACTTATCGCCTGCAGTATGCGAAGCTTTCTATCAAAAAATACCTTTATTGATTTTGACAGCCGATCGCCCTCCGGAGATGATTGACAAAGGTGAAAACCAAGCTATTCATCAAAAAAATGTTTTCGCACCACACACCGTTGCCAGTTACCAACTACCGTGTGAACCACTGCAGCAATATGAATGGACAAGCGCAGGCGATGATATTTTCAATGCCATCGATCAAACCCAAGAAAGAGGTGGGGGTCCTGTGCACATCAACATTCCGCTGCGCGAACCTCTTTACATTTATGAAGAGGAAAGCCCGATTAATTTTGAGCCAATGCAGTTTCCTAGTCTAAAATTCACTCTCAGCAAGGCAGAAAAGAAGGATTATCAAACTCAATGGGAAAATGCTAGCCGAAAAATGATTATTGTCGGTTTGCATGATAAAAACGATACCATAGAAAATTTGCTTCAACAACTCGGTAAAAGAGAAGACACCGTTGTATTGACCGAGGCTACGAGTAATTTACATAGCGAAAATTTTATCACTCCATTTGAACCGATTTTAGCGCAACTTTTTCAAGCAAAAAACGCTGATTTAGTCCCGGAAATTGTAGTAACAATTGGCAAACAAATTATCTCAAAAAAGATAAGACAATGGCTCAAAAAATATCCCCCCATTTTGCATTGGCATATATCTGAAACCAACGACAATTGGGATATTTTTAATCAAAAGGTTTACACCGGCAGCTTGGATGAAACCGATTTTTTAACTGCATTAAATGATACAGAAATTGCCACGCCAACTTCATATAAAACTGATTGGGGAAATTACAGTAAACAATCATCTGCAAAACAGGATTTGCTTTTGAGCAAAATGCCGTTTGCTGATTTTAGCGTAATGCAAAAACTCATAGCTCAACTTCCACAAAATGCTACGGTGCATTACGGCAACTCTACTCCTATTCGCTATGCAAATTTATTTCGCCATCGGCAAGACTTAACGGTTTATGCAAACCGTGGCACAAGCGGCATTGATGGTTGCGTGAGTACTGCTGCAGGAGCTGCCTGGACTCAAAAAACGCCAACTGTAGCTATTGTGGGCGATGTGAGTTTTTTCTACGACAGCA
>CANGXE010000109.1 GCA_947457525.1 Bacteroidota bacterium
ATGTTTTCTTCGAGTGTTTTGCAGCGCTGTGATAGCCTATCTGGTGGACGACTTTTTGATAAAACTTTTTTGATAAGCGGAGCTTCGGGCGGCATGTTTGCAACCACGCATCTGCGCGAACTTTACTTGCGCAAACAGAATGGCTATCCGGTCAATATGTTTGATCCGCAACATACGGCCGATATATCAAAAGATGTTTTAAACCCTATTGCACTTTCTATTTTGAGCAACGATATTCTTATTCCTTTCCATAAGTTCAAGTTGGGCGACAAGCAATATAGTGTAGATAGAGGCTATGTGTTTGAAAAATTTTATTCTACAAATACTGGCTTTCCTCATCGTAAGACCATTGGTGACTATAAGGAAGCGGAGCAGAGTGCTAAAACTCCTTTAATGATTTACCACACGGCCATTATGAATGACTCAAGGCGATTTTATATTAGTCCGCATCCGGTTTCTTTCTTAATGCGTCCGCATGGTAAAAATGCTATTGACAATAAATTGGAAATTGACGCTATTGACTTTGGTCAATTTTTTAAAGCGCAAGGAGCGGACAGTTTGTTGGTTACTTCGGCTATGCGAATGAACGCTACTTTTCCTTTCTTTTTCCCCAATTCCGTGATGCCTAGTGAACCGGAAGTTTATATTATGGATGGTGGAGCACTTGATAATTTTGGTATCGAAACCACACTACGTTTTTTAAATACGTTTAATGAATGGATTAATCAAAATACAGACGGTGTTGTTATTATTCAAATGCGGGATTCGGAAAAGTTTGAAGAGCCAAAAGAGGCTAAACAAAAGACTGTTTTTTCTCGTTTGACAGACCCACTTGGTACCGTTTATAACAACATGGAAAACATGCAAGATTTCCTTACTGACCATCGCTTGAATGACATGGATGAGGGTCTAAAAGGGCGTGTAAAGTTCATGTTGTTTGAATATACAGCTGAAAAAGATGGCGAAAAAGCAGCCATGAGTTTACACCTTACCACTCGCGATAAGAACGAGATAACTCGTTCACTTTCTCGCCCCAACAATCAAGCTGCTTTTAAGCAATTGCAAGAGTTGATGAGTAAATGATTGGTGGAGGCACTTTAAATATCCAAAATATACTAAAACAACTTTGGTCAATATTGTAAGTCACAGTTACCTATTTTAGAGGACAATCTGCAAAGTCAATCAACACTTATTAGTAGACAACTCATGTCTCTTTTTTATGTAGTCTTGGCAAATGTTTTGCTCTTTTAGCGTTATAATGATGATGCGAAGAATAGGGCGTAAAATAGTTGGGTTAAATGGGTTGGCTAAAATCAGCATTTGCTGTGTGGCTTTGCTCAACATGTTTACTTCAGTAGCACAAGACAAAACACGATATTTTTTAGATTGGAAAGAGGATAAAAAATGCATGGATTGGGTAGACTCGGTTTACCTGAAACTTAGCCCCGAGGAGCGTATTGGTCAGTTTTTTATGCTTGCGGCCTATACCAATGAGAAAGACTTCAACATGCCGAAAGTGGTGGCGCAAATTCAAAAAGGGAATGCCGGTGGCGTCATTTTTTTTAAAGGGAATCCACATGCTCAAGTGGACTGGACAAACACACTGCAATCTCAAGCAAAAGTGGGTGCCTTCGTGGCCATTGATGGTGAGTGGGGTTTGTCAATGCGTATTGACTCAACGACTATTTTTCCGCGACAAATGACCTTAGGAGCTATCGCTAATTCTCATAATCATTTGATTTATGCCATGGGCAAAGAAATTGGTCGCCAATGCAGACGCATGGGTATTCATATCAACTTTGCGCCAAGCGTAGATGTCAACAACAATCCGAACAATCCGGTAATTAACGAGCGTAGTTTTGGCGAAGATAAATTTCGTGTTGCGCTTAAAGGCTTAGAATATGCGCAAGGCATGCAAGAAGAAGGTGTGTTGGCTTGTGCTAAACATTTTCCGGGGCACGGTGATGTCAGTACAGATTCGCATTTTGATTTACCGCAAATCAATAAATCCATTGCCGGATTTGACTCTACAGAATTTTTCCCATTCAAAATTCTTTTCGAAAATAGTGTTGGAAGCGTAATGGTCGCTCATTTGAACACTCCGGCATTGGATACTGCGACAGGTTCTATCACTTCTGTTTCAAAACGCATCGCTACCGAATGGTTAAAAGACTCGCTACGATTTCAAGGATTAGTATTTTCAGATGCTTTGAACATGAAAGGCGTAGCTAAAAAATACAGTCCCGGTACTGTAGACTCAATGGCTTTTATGTCGGGCATTGATATTCTGGTATTTAGTGAAGATCCGGAAAAAGGTATTCAAAAAATAAAGGCTGCAGTTGATAGTGGAACTATATCAACTTTGGAATTAGAAGCACGGGTAAAAAAAGTTTTAGCTTTTAAGTATAAACTTGGATTAAACAAGCCGCAAGTCATTAATACACAGAATCTAACTAACGAGTTAAATACTATTCAGGCAGAAAAAATAAGAACTGAGTTGTTTGAACGTGCTATTACTTTTGCAGCCAATAAAGACAAACTACTTCCTCTTGTTCATCAAGACTTTAGTCGAACTGCGTCACTTTCGATTGGCAACAACGGAACTTCATCTTTTCAAAAGCACATTAGTCTTTTTGCTAATCCAACTTTATTTAATCAAGCTGATGAAAAGGATGAAAAAGCATTTAGTACATTACTTCAACAATTAAGTGACTACAATTTAGTGATTGTTGATTTGCATGGCATGGTTCGTGCGGCAGCACGCAGCTATAACATAGCGCCTGCTACTCAAAAATTCATTCAAGAGCTATCACAACGAACAAGAGTAGTATTAGCAGTCTTTGGCAACCCATATAGCCTTCAAAATTTCGAGACTGTTGCTTGGGTGGTTTGTGCTTATGAAGAGAATGAAATTACCAACAGAGCCGCGGCCAACGCCATATTTGGTGCACAAAAAGTAAGTGGAAAATTGCCTGTTACCTCTTGCAAAACCTTTTTAACAGGTACTGGATTTACAAGTGATACAATATATCGTTTAAAAATTTCAACACCCATTACCCTTAATATTAACCCGGCAAAACTCTATCGCTTAGACGAAGTGATTGACAGAGCCATTCGCGCCAAAGCATTTCCGGGTTGTCAACTGCTCGTTGCAAAAAACGGAGAAGTGATTTGGCACAAAGCTTATGGCACTAAGACATACTCGACTGCTGAACCGGTAAATAATACTGATGTTTACGATATCGCTTCCATCACCAAAACAGCTGCTACCACACTTGCGGTGATGAAACTCTACGAACAAAAAAAGATTGATTTAGATAAAACCTTAGATCATTACTTAAAGTTAGACGACTCTGCCACTATAAAGAAACTGAAGTTAAAACATGTATTACTACACGAAGCCGGTCTCAAACCATTTTTTATGTTTTGGAAAGAAACAGTAAATGAGAATTGGCCAAACTATTACAGAAACATAGAAGAAAAAGGATTTGAACTTCAGGTAGCTGATAGTATGTTCATACGAAATGATTTTGCCGACACTATGTGGCACATCATGGCGCATTCTGCAGTAGCGGTTAAACCTAAATATGAATACAGTGACTTAGATTTTTATATACTTCAAAAAGTAGTCGAGCAAGTTTCGGGGCAGCCGTTGGATCAGTATGTAGCTATAAATTTCTACCAACCTATGGAGTTAACTACTATGGGCTATAAACCTTCTACTCGCTTTGAAAAAACGAGGATTATTCCAACCGAAAATGATACTGCATTTAGGAAGCAATTGATACAAGGTTTTGTTCACGATCAAGGGGCAGCTATGTGTGGTGGTGTGGCGGGCCATGCCGGCTTATTCAGCAATGCCTTTGATTTGGCTGGCTTATATCAAATGCTTTTAAACAAGGGGACTTATAATGGTCAGCGATATCTAGATTCGGCTACAGTTGCATTTTTCACAGCTCGGCAATCTAAAATTTCACGTAGGGGATTAGGTTTTGATAAACCAGAGCCCGACTTCAGTAAACCTTCACCTTGCTATGATAATGTGCCTCTCTCTGTTTTTGGCCATACGGGTTTCACCGGCACATGTATTTGGAGTGACCCTACTAATCAACTCACTTATGTCTTCTTGAGTAATCGGATTAACCCATCTGCAGAAAATAATTTATTAGTAAAAATGGGTGTGCGCACCGAACTGCAGGAAGTTATCTACAAAGCGATAGAAACAATGAAGTAAGCATCAAAATCTTTCTTACATTTATAGTATGCCTTTAGATAATTCTAAGCTAAAAAAAGTAGTTTTTCTTATTGCACTAATCGGCTTGGGTGGCTTTTTGTTTTGGATGCTCAAAGGGTTTTTGAGCGCATTCTTAGGCGCACTCATATTTTACATTGTTTTGCGACAACCTTTGTTTAATCTGTCAGCTCGGGCAAAGCGGGAGTGGCAAAAACAACTTCTGATTGTTGCTTTGATGTTTGTTTCTTTTCTAGTATTAGTGTTGCCGGTTTTGTTGGTTTCTATAATGCTCTCTTCTAAGGTTTCTTACTTAGTATCTCACTATCAAGATTTTTTGCTTATAGCTAGAGAATGGAGCGAAAAACTTCAATTGTATATTGGAGTAGATTTACTTTCACCGGAAACTATAGGGAAACTTACCTCCTTGGCCGCGGACATTATGCCACAATTACTTTCTGCCACAGCTGGTGTTTTTGCTGATATTTTTGTGCTTTATTTTCTCCTTTATTTCTTGTTAGCTAATGCCAAACAACTGGAAATATTTGTTCGCGAAAATTTACCTTTTAACGACCGCAATGATGCTCTTTTGCTTACTGAGTTAAAACTACAAACTATATCTAATGCTATAGGTATTCCTGCGTTGGCAATATTGCAAGGCATCACCGCTTTTGTGGGTTATTTAATCATAGGAGTAGATGAAGCTTTATTTTGGGCACTTATCACAGCCGTGATGAGCGTGTTGCCGGTGGTGGGAACCACTTTAGTTTGGATACCGCTATCTATTGCTATGTATGTTGGGGAAGAAGCCACTCAAGGTGTAGCTCTGTTCTTATTTGGATTGATTGTTATTACAAACATTGATAATCTGTTTCGTTTTGTGCTGCAGAAGAAAATTGGCGATACACATCCGCTTATCACATTTTTTGGCGTGATTACAGGGATGACATTGTTTGGTTTTGTGGGCATCATCTTTGGCCCGCTGCTTATCTCTTATTTCATATTGTTGGTGAAAATTTATCGTAACGAATATATAGAGCCTACAATAATTAGCACACCTACTTTAGCTGAAAATGCATGCAACGACTCGTCCGACCCATTGCCATAGCCATCATCGAACGAGAAGATGAGTTACTCGTAGAACGCGGCCTAGACCCAGTTGCCCAGAAGGTATATTATCGTCCATTGGGCGGAGGTATTGAGTTTGGCGAAATGGCGGAAGATACAGTAAGGAGAGAATTTGTAGAAGAGTTAGGCTTGGCTATTGAGCGACTAAATCCCTTAACTGTTTTGCAAAACCATTTTGTATATGCCGGAGAAGAACGCCATGAAATTATCTTTGTATTTAAGGCCGAGTTTACCGACCCAGAAGTTTATCTGCATGACACTTACAAGCGAAAAGACAACTTACAATCTGAAGTAACGTGGGTTAAAAAAGATGAGTTTCGTCAGAACAGACTAATTCTCTATCCAAATGGATTGTCTGATTTCATCTAGGTTCCATCTGCTTTTACTTAGTCATTATTTAATCCATAAAAAAAGCCTCCGAAATCTCGGAGGCTTTTCGTTTTAAGCTCTTTACCACATTACTGCAAAGAGATTTGTTTGTTCACCACGCCTTTATCAGTTTTGATAGACACATTGTACATTCCTTTTGCCAAGTGGCTCAAGTCAAATCCTTTGCGAAGTGAGTTAGTGGTTGCCTCGTTTGTTGTATAAACAATCGCACCGCGAACATCGCTAATCACAATTGTTAATGCAGATGTATTAGCCAACTCAACTGCTAAGTTCACTAAGCCGTTTGATGGGTTTGGATAAACAGAAAGTGTATTGATGCCTGCTGCTGTTTCTTTTACATTCACTGTAAACTGAACTTC
>CANGXE010000110.1 GCA_947457525.1 Bacteroidota bacterium
GGTTCAAAATCCATATACTATTAAAAGCACCCGATACGCCTATATGGAAGCCGCGCTGTGCATCTGCATGAATCATAAAAAGCAGCAGAATAAATGTGTAAAATAACTTAGTCATGATTTTTCATTTTATTTAGCGCTGTAAAAATCTGAATTTACCACAAATAATGAACATATTTCACAGAGGAATTTCATTTTTACATTATTTGTGGCGAGCAAAAACAATATATTACATACACTCTCCTTTTGTCTATACATTTTACAAAACAATCTTATCGCATCAGCACATAGATAACACTAAATCATTAGCTACCATAAGGAAAAGTTTGGCAAATGATCACACTTTGCTCAACATCAAAGATTTTGGCACCGGATTTAATCATCAAAAAACACTTAGCTCGCTAAATAGTAAAGTAGCAATACGTCCTAAATATGGTCAAGTTCTTTATGAATTAGTTACTCATTTTCAACCTAAAAATATTATCGAAATTGGAACTTCTATTGGTATTAGTTCAAGTTATCTAGCCTTGGGAAATCCCAGTGCTATAAAGTATTGTTTAGAAGGAAGTGAAGCTCCACTTCATTTTGCCAAAAACTTACATCATGATTTGGGCTTAAAATCAATGAAATACAAGCTTGGCAATTTTTCTGAAATACTTCCGGCTTTACTTGAAACATTAAACTATGTAGATTTCGTGTTTTTTGATGGTAATCACACCAAGGAAGCTACGTTGGAATACTTTGAGTGGTGTGTGGCTAAAGCAAGGCCTGAAAGTATTTTTGTATTTGATGATATTTATTGGAGCAAGGAGATGACCGATGCTTGGGAAACTATAAAAGCTGATAAACGAGTTGTACTCACTATCGACATCTACCAGCTAGGTCTATGTTTCTTTAAAATAGATAAATTAGCAAAGGAAAACTTTGTGCTTTTGTACTAGTGTTCGAACAATTGGCGAACCATATCCATCACAGATATATCAAACAGAAAATAAGGCAAGAAAAGTAAGATTGCCCAAAAGAACATAGAAGAAAACATGGCAATCATAATTTTCTTTTTATCGTGGGTCAGTGCGAGTGCAAACATAACACCCACAGGAATGGATAGAAAGATGGGGGTGATAGCTGCAATACCATTTAAACCGAAACGCTGTTTAACTTTAACTAAGAATCGGGTAGACGAAGAAAACTTACGACCAAATTTTTTCGGAAATTTGTAAGCCAAAAACTCTTGAATAAAACCACCTAAGTAGGTAAACAACACTATACCTATGATACCACCAATTACATTTGCTAAAGAGCCTGTTATTCCTAAATCAGCAGCGATGGCGGTTAATGTACCCATCGAGAACTTGATGATAGATCCTAACAAAATTAGGATGGATGATAAGACATTTTCCATGATTCAGCTCCGTGTTCAAGTGTTCGGATTACAAGTATAACGAAACTTGATGTTAAAAAGGTTCAAAAATTTGGAGAAATTTCATTTCTAAAATGTCCGTTCATCTGAACACGGCTTTTTAGCCTTTCGCTATCCTCTAAATGTGGTATCAACTTTAACAAATGTTGAATTAAAAACCATTGCCGACCTTTCTCTGATTCTGACATAAGCAAACGATATTGGTCTTCTTGCGACAATGCAGCATAAGGAGCAATGTCAAAAGAAGTTGGAGAACTAAACTTTTTATACAAATCAAAATCAGTTTGTAAAATGCTATGTAATTGAGCCATCAGATCAACAAGTGTAGGATTGAGTTTTGTGGTATCTGCAGGCAGGTGCTTTTGTTCAAACACTATGGCAGCTGAATATAATTTGTCCGGCACTTCGCGAATCACTTCCATCACCCGAAAAACCTTTAATCCTCTTGTGCGAATATCCATTTCGCCATTATCATAAGTTTTCTGTATCAAAGTTATCTCCACTTCAGTACCATACTCCGCCAACTCACCATTGATGACCACAGGAATTCCGAAAGTAATTTTCTGCGATTGACAATCATTTATCAACTGCTTATAGCGTGGTTCAAAAATATGAAGGTTCAATGGTTGACCCGGATAAACCACATAGCTAAGCGGAAAAATTGGAAGGAATTTTGTCATAGATTTCATTAACCATTTATCATCAAAAATAGTTTGTCATAGAATTGCAATATTCTAAATAGTGTTTAGATAATAACAATTCCTCGAAAAATTTATCATAATTTTAGTCAACAATTCTAATCATGAACAAATTGCTTTTATTAGTTTTCGCATCAACATCTTTTGTAACTCAAGCCTATTGTGCTTCGATTGGCCAACTTATGGGCAAGTTGGAAGTTAAAGAAACTAAACTTGGCATAGCAAAAGTTGAAGTAGTTTTTGAAAACAACATGGACAGAAAAGCAGTGATGACCAATGAATATGGTTTCTACTATTCGGATAGAATGCCAACCGGAAAATATGAAATGAGTGTGGTGTTTAACAACAGAAAGTTTGTAGTAAAACAGGTGAGAGTTTATGACAGCTATACATCAATTATCAATCTTCCAATAAGTGAAGCGAACGATTTACCAGATGTAGTTTATTTAGATATTGCCCCTAATCAGATTGCTGTAACAAGTAACGACATAAAGTTAAATAACAACAATCATCATCAACCCACACAATCGCTTACTGATGCGTTAAGCAACCAAGCCGGAGTGGATGTGCGCAACGGAAAGCTTTATGTAAAAGGTTCTAATCAAGTCAAATTCTTCATAGACGGAACACCCATCATGGGGCAACCGTCTTTTCAAAAAGTTTGGTAGTTATTTTTTAACCGTTTAAATCGATTCCTATGAAAAACAAAAAACACCTCCAAGTCCTTTTGATGGCGGGATTAATGTTAAGCCACATATTTGCTTTTGCCCTTTCTGGCGGTAGCGTGATGGGTCAAGTCACCGACCCAGACACCAAAGAGCCAATTGCCTCTGCTACGGTCATTTTCGATTGTCAAGGTAACCAACTCGTGTTTTCTACTAATGAAAATGGCTATTACTATGCGAGCAATATTCCGGCAGGAACTTACAAAGTCACCTACATGTTCATGAACAACAAAGTAACAGTGCCGTATTATGTAGTCGGTAATGAGCAAACTAAGCAATTAGACGTTTCATTACCTATGTCTGTAACTGGTTCAGCTATAGAAGTTGCTGCAGATAGAAGTCCGGTGAGTTTAATCAATCCACTCGATCCGCAAATTCATATTTTGGATAGAAACACTATCAAAGATTTACCGATTACAACAGTTGACCAAATCGCTGCAATCGAGCCAGGGATAACAGAAGTAGATGGTCAGTACTTTGTGAAAGGCTCACGCCAAGGCAGTTTGAGTTACTATATAGATGGCTGTAAAATCATGGGATCACCAAACATTCCGCTTTGCGGATTACAAACTTTCAGAACCATGACAGGTTATGTGCCGGCACGCTATGGCGATAGCACCGGTGGTGTAGTGGTGATTGATACTCGAAGTTATTTTACAGAATAAACTAGTAAGCTAGAGGGTGGCGAAAGTCACCCTTTTTTCATGGCTTCACATTATAAGTATTTGTAATTGCTCCAATGGTAGTCCCTCCGGTTACAAATAGTTTCACATCCACATTCCCGGTGGTGTAAAAAGTTCGAGTAACTGAATAGCCATAATCTGTAGAGTCCTCATTTCCACCAAACTCCCAAAAATAGCTGTCGGCATTGTTTGAACAAGAGGCTACAAATGTGACAGGAACGTTCACGCGTATGTTGTTTTCATCCGTCAATGGTTCAAAGCAAGCAAAAGTCGATTTTTTGCAAGATGATAAAGCAAGTAGTACAACAACTATAAAGCAGAAAAAGGGAAGCGATTTTTTCATTAACTTAATTAGCCACAATGAGGTAATAATTTTTCTTGCCCTTTTGAACCAATAAATATTTTCCATGCAATAAGTCTGCTGAGGTAAATTTCTGAGCCAAACTCACTTTCTCTTTATTCAAAGAACAACCATTACCTTGAATAGCCTTTCTTGCTTCACCTTTTGAATTATAAATTGATGAATGTTCAGCTAATAAAGCTAATGGGTCCAAACCGTTTTCTAAAAGTGTGCTTTCCACTTTAAATGTCACATCAGCGTCAAAGGCATCCTCAATTTCGGTGCTGCTCAATGCTTTAAATGCGTCAAACGAAGTACCAAACAATATGCCCGTAGTTTCTATAGCTCTTTGAAGAGCCTCCTCAGAATGTACACGGGCAGTTATTTCCTCTGCTAATGTTCTTTGCAACAAACGCAGATGAGGTGCGGCTAAGTGTTCTTGTTCCAACGCTTCAATTTCTGCTCTATTTTTCAATGAGAAAATACGGATGTAGTTGGCTACATCGGCATCACCGGCATTGAGCCAAAACTGATAAAATTTATACGGTGAAGTTTTAGCCGGATCAAGCCAGATATTGCCGTTTTCGCTTTTACCAAACTTAGAGCCGTCTGCTTTTTTTATAAGTGGCGTGGTGAGAGCAAATGCCTCACCTCCTGCCTTTTTGCGTATTAACTCTGTGCCGGTTACAATATTTCCCCATTGATCGCTACCGCCCATTTGCAATTTCACACCATTGTTTTTCCAAAGATGATAGAAATCGTAACCCTGCACGAGTTGGTAAGAAAACTCTGTAAAACTCATCCCATTTTCCAAACGATTTTGGACTGAGTCTTTCGCCATCATATAATTCACCGTGATGTATTTTCCCGCATCACGTATAAAATCAAGAAATGTGAAATTCTTAAACCAATCGTAATTATTGACAATCTCAGCAGCATTTTCTCCACTATTGAAATCAAGAAACTTCTCCAATTGCTTTTTCTGACAACCTAAATTGTACTGTAGTGTTTCTTCATTGATCATATTCCGCTCGCTAGATTTTCCCGAAGGGTCGCCTACCATGCCTGTTGCGCCACCCACCAAAGCAATCGGTTTGTGACCAGCTCGTTGAAAATGCAGTAATGTCATAATTTGCACCAAGTTGCCAACACCAAGTGAATCTGCTGTTGGGTCAAACCCAATATACCCTCGCACCATCTCTTTGTTCAGTAATTCCTCTGTGCCGGGCATGCTGTCTTGCAACATGTTTCGCCATTTTAACTCCTCAATAAAATTTTGTTTCATACAGCGGCTAATATAATGTTAGTTCGATTTTTTATGGTTAAGCAACTGAAAATAATTACGGCTTCTATTTTCATGTGGTAAACAATACCCCCAAAATGATAGTTTAGCTGTATAATAACCATTTGTATTCAAATGCACTACCTCGCTCATTTTTACGTTGATCAACAGGAGACTGATCCGTTGTTTATTGCCGGCTTGGGGCTGCCGGATTGGATGGATGGGTTTTCAAAACTCTATAATCAAAAATTAAAAAATAGCACATTGTCAGATAGCTCTGATACTTTTGCCCTTCACGCAGGCATTCGTAGACACTACGAGGGCGATAATTTATTTCATAATCATCCGATTTTTGTGCAACTGCAAAGTGAGCTTTTACAGTCTTTTGTGTCGGTGGGTTTAAGTAGAGCCAAATGGCGACTTTCATTGTTGGCACATGTAGGTGTTGAACTAATGATTGATCGTCAAATCGTTAATGCCGAACCAAAGTTATCGGAGGTTTATTATCAAAAGCTAAATGATGTTGACCCCGAAGTGTTGAAAAAATATTTTGAATACCACAATGTGAATGTAGAACAACAAGATTTTCTTGCTAAATTTCACTTTTTTAAGATGAGAAAATATTTGACTTTGTTTAATGACATTAACAATATTGTAACTGGGTTAGACAAAATGTATGGTCAAGTGCTGAATAAATCGTTTGAAAAAAAAGAGAAAGAATAAATTGGACTTGCTTTGCACAATATGGATGATGATATTCGTTATAGGTGGCAAGAACTTTTGAACGGGATAAAACTATGAGATACCAAAGCCGAATTACACTATTAGCTTTTTTATTTATTTCCTCTGCGCTGAATGCACAAGTGGTCAGAAAATACAGCAATGAATTTTTGAACGTAGGTGTGGGTGCGCGTGGATTAGCGATGAGTAATGCACAAGTAGCAACTACCAGCGATGTTTA
>CANGXE010000111.1 GCA_947457525.1 Bacteroidota bacterium
TAGTTACTTTGAAGAAAAAAATAATGATTGATTTTGATTTTAATGCCTATACAAGACTAGGGAAACAAACCGGCTATTCAATTGGATTGCGTTATAAAGGAAGCGATTACTATGTCTTACAAAATGAACCACAAAATTTTACGATAACAAGTATCAATTGGGAAGATGATAAAAAACACTTCCGCGTTTCTACCACTTACGACTGTAAAATGCGTACTTGGGGATATCCGAGCGATGGTAAACCCGATGCCACGTTTAAAGGTTCGATAGACAACATCCGCGTTACAGTGCCAACTTGGCTAGCCTCAAAATTTCAATAATTGAAGTCAGAATCTGTATTGAAGTTTTTTTCATCATTTGGTTTGCGCTCGTAACGCTCCATTGGGCCAATCTCAGCTTTGATTTTTTCTAGAGCATCAAAAATCTTAGCAAAATCTTCCTGGAAAATCAAAACACTATGGCGAATAAACTCACCTTCATTTTTGCGGCTTTCTGTGATCTTTAACACCTTAGAACCTTGTTGGTTTTCTTTCAAATCGAAAAAGTAAGTTCTTTTTCCGGCAGGCACTTTTTCTGAAAATAATGTTTTGTCCTCGTACATTCTTTTATTGTTTTGTATGCGCAATGTAAAGAACATTTTTTCACCCATCAAAATATTTATCATGCCAAAAAAAATAATGTTGCTCGGCAGTGGAGAATTAGGAAAAGAATTTGTGATCGCTGTCAAGAGAATGGGGCAATATGTTGTTGCTGTTGACAGCTATGACAACGCACCGGCTCAGCAGGTGGCCGATGAGCGCGAAGTGATTAACATGCTTGATGGCGCTGCGCTCGATGCGATAGTAGCTAAGCATCGCCCCGACATCATCGTGCCGGAGATAGAAGCCATTCGCACAGAACGTTTTTATGGCTATGAGGCCTCAGGCGTTCAAGTTGTTCCTAGTGCACGTGCAGCCAATTTCACCATGAACCGAAAAGCCATACGCGACTTAGCAGCAAAGGAATTGGGATTAAAAACTGCGAACTATCGTTACGCAAAAAGTTTTGAAGAGTTGCAAGCGGCTGTGGTCGAAGTGGGCATTCCTTGCGTGGTTAAACCGTTAATGAGTTCATCCGGCAAAGGACAGTCAACTATTAAAACTTCTGAAGATATACAGAAAGCTTGGGACTATTCGCAAGCCGGTAAGCGAGGTGATTTGGCCGAAGTAATAGTGGAAGCTTTTGTGAATTTTCACACTGAGATAACACTACTGACGGTTACTCAAAAAATGGGTCCTACCCTATTCTGTCCGCCCATTGGTCATCGTCAAGAGCGGGGCGACTATCAAGAGAGTTGGCAACCTTGCGTCATGAGCGATGCACATTTAGCCGAAGCCCAAGGCATAGCTGAAAAAGTTACTCGTGCACTGACTGGAGCCGGGCTTTGGGGCGTAGAGTTTTTTTTGGCGGATGATGGTGTTTACTTCAGTGAGTTATCCCCTCGACCCCACGACACAGGCATGGTCACCTTGGCCGGCACACAGAACCTATCGGAGTTTGAACTGCACGCCCGCGCGGTTTTAGGTTGGCCTATACCTGAAATACAACTTTTGAAAATCGGTGCAAGTGCAGTGGTTTTGTCAGACAAAGAAGGGACTAACCCAAGCTTTGAAGGAGTGAATGAAGCACTGCTTGAAAAAAACACAGACGTTCGTTTGTTTGGGAAACCTACCACCCGTCCATACCGTAGAATGGCTGTAGCCTTGGCTTATGATGAAATTGGCACGGCTGTTGAAAATGTAAAGTTAAAAGCTATAAACAATGCAAAAAAAATTAAGGTAACTAGTCACTAATTCCATTTCTTAATCTATTTTCATTTCGAACATAAAACCTCTCATTATTCCTCTTTGAAAAACACACTACTCTTTCTCTTATTGCTCTCCATTTTTTCGGCCGCAGCCGAAAAACTAACGTATGATGTTATTTTATTTGGAAAATCTATAGGGCGAACCACCATCGAAAGAATAGATAAGGGCAATGGAGAAATACACTATAAACTAATCAATAACAGTGAGGTAAATATTTTATTAACCAAAAAGAGTTCTCAGATGCAATATGAAATTGTGTATAAAGAAGGTAAGCTATTTTCATCTTATGCTAAAAATGTAAAGGACGGTATTACGGAGGTTGTTACAACAGCTTGGGATGGGGCTAAATACATCATCAAAAAAGGGGCTGAAACACTTCAATTTGCGCAACAAATTGAGTTCTCTTCTATCTCTCTTTATTTCAATGAACCAATAAACCGAACAAAAGTATTTTCTGAACGCATGGGGCAATTGACTACTTTTGTTAAGACCGGCTCAGGAACTTATGAATGTAAAACTTCTAATGGTGTAACTAATGTTTATCGTTATCAAAACGGTAAGCTGATGGAAATTGAGATGAGTAAAGGCGCGAGCGTATTCATGCGATTGATTGAATAGGTTTCAATAAACCTATTTTTCACTCTGGCCCAGTAAGTTTATCTATCTCAAATCCACCACCTTAACTCCCGGAAATTTCTTAGCATCGAAAGTAAATGAACCAGCATCGAGGGTAGGATTGGGAGTTTGTTTGGTGAGTTTATAGCTGTAGCGCGCTCCGTTCTTTTCATATACTTTTGATTCGAGTATCTGTAAGTTAGTTTCGTCTATGGTTACATCAATTTTGAAGTAACTTACTTTGCGGTTGACAGGAGCCATTTCTATTACCACTATGCTCTTGCCGCCTACATTCCTCTTCTCTTTAATTTGATAAGAGTATCCGTCTTGATAGAGTGTAAAAATCTTGGACGGTGAAAACACATCATCTGATTCTTCAAAATAATTAACCTGCACTTCTTTATCGCGCGTGATGTAAGTCCATATATTTTTACCATCGCAGATAAACTGTTGATCAGTTAATTTTATACGAAACTTCTCTGCCTGCAAAAGTATATTTCCGGAAATGGTGTCAGCAAACTTCCGATCATCATCTGTCGGCTTTATCTTTGGGCGATTGATAACAAGTTTAAAATCGGCAGTTAGAGCAGAGTATGCTTTGTATTTATCACTTACTTTTTTTAATAGCGCAGTGGCCACCGGGTCGCTTATCGAACTGCCGGTTTGTGCAAATCCGGTAATAATATTAGACAGCAATAATATAGAGAGAAAAAATAATTTATTCATAGCGACTGTAGTTAGGAGTAATAGTTTGAAAAATATGACTATTGATCTTTCAACTTTTGCAAATACTGTTCCAATTCTGATTCTGTTTTAAATTTAACTTCTCTGGCTTTGGTGCCAATGTTATCGCCTACAATGCCCGCTTCTTGTAATTGATCCATCAATCTTCCTGCGCGGTTGTAACCCAATTTTAACCTTCTTTGTATCAACGAGGTAGAACCCATTTGGTTTTGGACGATTACGCGAGCTGCATCTTCAAACAAATCATCGCGCTCGCCATCTACATAAAACTCATCAGCATTTTCTTT
This sequence comes from Bacteroidota bacterium, assembly GCA_947457525.1. Lineage (GTDB taxonomy): Bacteria > Bacteroidota > Bacteroidia > Chitinophagales > LD1 > Bog-950. The sequence goes on from CANGXE010000111.1 coordinate 3,494, forward strand.
AGAGTTAGGGTCGATGTATTCCGGCAATTCAAATGCAGAGGCATAGCCTTGTTGTTTGGCAATGAAATCGCGTACGAGCTCCACTTCCGGAGTATCTACGAAACCACACTGTAAACGAATCATATCACTTCCCATTGACAAAAGCATGTCGCCTCGTCCAATCAACTGCTCTGAGCCGCCTTGGTCGAGAATAGTTCTAGAGTCAATTTTAGAAGTGGTTTTGAAGGCAATACGTGCCGGGAAGTTAGCTTTGATTGTACCGGTGATGATGTTCACCGAAGGACGCTGTGTGGCTAAAATCAAGTGAATGCCAATCGCACGCGCCAACTGGGCCAAACGTGCTATCGGCATTTCCACTTCTTTACCTGCTGTCATAATCAAGTCAGCAAACTCATCCACCACTAACACAATGTAGGGCAAAAACTTATGTCCGTTTTGAGGATTAAGTTGACGATTGAGAAACTTGTGATTGTATTCTTTGAGATTTCTACAACTTGCTTTCTTTAACAAATTGTAACGGTCGTCCATCTCCACACATAATGCGTTAAGTGTAGTCACCACTTTCTTCGTGTCAGTAATAATGGCATCTTCCTCGCCCGGCAGTTTAGCCAAGAAATGCTTTTCTAAAGCTTCATACAAACTCAACTCCACTTTCTTTGGATCCACCAAAATGAACTTGAGTTGCGATGGATGCTTTTTGTAAAGCAACGACACTAAAATTGCATTTATGCCCACCGATTTTCCTTGTCCGGTTGCACCGGCCATCAACAGGTGAGGCATTTTGGCCAAGTCAGCCACATAAATTTCATTGCTAATTGATTTACCCAAGCAAATCGGCAAATCGGCTGTAGTGTTTTGAAACTTATCCGAAGCCAAAAGAGAACGCATAGACACAATCTCTTTATTGGCATTTGGCACTTCTATTCCAATTGTTCCTTTACCCGGTATGGGCGCAATAATACGAATACCCAAAGCCGCCAAACTCAAGGCAATATCATCCTCCAAGTTCTTAATTTTAGAGATACGAACTCCCGGTGCCGGCACAATTTCATAGAGCGTAACCGTGGGACCAACCGTGGCTTTTATTTTTGAAATTTCAATTTGATAATTGTTCAGTGTAGAAATAATTTGGTTTTTGTTGCGCTCTAGTTCTTCTGCATCAATTTTCACTTTATCGCTACCGTGCTCTTCAAGTAACTCAAGGCCGGGATACTTATAATCTGACAAATCAAGCGTAGGATCAAACGTAGTGCCGATGCTTCCTAAGTTTTTGTCGAACATCTCCTCCTCTATCACTTCCTCCACTTCCAATGCTAATCCATTACTTGGTGCATCATCTACTTCGTCTAAATTCACCACCGTCATTTCCATAGTAGTGTCATCCTCTTCTATAGGTTCGTTTTCTTCTTGCTCATATATCTCATCAGCTGTAACATTGGCTGATTGCAATTCTTCCGCAATGTTGTCTTTCCCAAAAATGTTTTCACTCTCATCTCTATAAGCCGGAACAAAAGCTTCTGATGATGATGTAACGGCTGTATCTTCAATTTCGTTTAATTTAGGCTTGCCGAGCAGAAAATCAAAATTGATATTAAATGCAATCACTGCAAACGAAAGCGCAGCAGCTATCAACAAAGCTGCTACTCCAATGATGCTGACCAATCCGGTCAAATAGCCGGTTGCACCGGTGAGATAATTGCCAAACGCACCGCCCCAGCTCAACACACTTTGCGGGTAAATTAAAAAATTGGCAAAAGCCAAAGTAGCAGATAGCCAAATCATACTAAAAAATGAATACAACGAAATTTTTAGTATGGGAAATACTTGTTTTTGAACTAACAAATTAAATCCTACTACGAAACTGATAAGAATAAAGCCAAATGAAGACAAGCCAAAAAGATGGTCAATCATCAAATCAGAAAGCCAAGCGCCAAAGCGCCCGAGGGCATTTTTGACTTCCGTTTTTCGTTCTAAAAGCAAGCCTGCACCCTGGGTAACATCGCTCTGATCTTCAGCTAATGTGAACAAGTAGGACGAAAAAGCGACTAGCATTATCACTGAAAGCAACAAAAACACAATACCGGCCACTTTTTGCAAACGACCATCAGATACATTTTCTTCCTCCAAATCTAAGTCTGCTTTAGCTTTTTTTCGGACAGTTTTGGCTTTTGGTTCGTCATTGACTGCTTCAACGGTCGTATCTGCTCCATCAGATTTCCTTTTTCGTTTAGCTATTTTTTCCTCTTCCATTGTATATATATGATGGTTAAAAATCTATATTAGAAGGCTTAAAACAGCAGCATAAGCTCCATTTTTATTCACAGAAATAAATAGGGTGTACAGTTTATTTAAAATCGGATTTTGAAAAGTTGATTTTTGCTTTACATTTGCGCTCCGTTCTGAAAAGAAGCCGAAGTGGCGGAATTGGTAGACGCGCACGACTCAAAATCGTGTACCACTGGTGTGTGGGTTCGATTCCCACCTTCGGTACTTGCAGGGAATTCTTCAACATTTTTGGAGGGTTCCCTTTTTATTTTCCTCTGAAACCCCTGCCAATTAAGAGATCTGATCGATGATAGAATTCA